>JACCVA010000185.1 GCA_013698435.1 Nocardioidaceae bacterium
ACGTCGGTGCGGGTGGCGGCCAGCAGTGCGGCGTTCACCGGGGCAATGGCAAGCCCGAACCCGAGCCCGGCAAGGACGAGCGGCACCGTGGCCGTCGGACTCTCCAAGGATGTCTTGCCCCACTGCGCCATCCAGCCGAACGCGCCCGCGGCCACCAGCATGCCCACCGCCGCGATGACCCCTACCGGCACGTGCCGGATCAGATATCCGCCCAGCAGCGCACCGACCGGGAGTGCGGCCAGCAGGCGCACCAGCACGAGTGCGGCGCCCAGCTGGGAGTCGGGGTACGTCGTCACCCGCGCGAAGATGGGGATGTCGACCAGGGCGGCGATCAGCGCCGCACCGACGAAGAACGACACCAGGATCGACCCCCAGGCAGGGCGCTCGGCCAGTGCGCGTCGGGGGATGAGCGGCGCGGCCGCGGTGCGCACACGCCAGACGAACAGCGCGGTCGCGACCGCACTGCCGAGCAGGAGCCACGGCCCCAACGGTGAGAAGACCTGCACCTCGGGGTCGGCCGTTGCGAACGCCAGCACGATACCGGCCAACGCGAGGCCCAGCAGCGCCGCCCCCGGCAGGTCGGCGGCGCCGCTCACCTGACGCAGCCCCCGAACGTCGACCAGCGGACGTCGGGCGGCGAGCTCCCGGACCAAGAACAGCAGTGCACCTACGTAGCAGGCCAGCGCCACGGGCGTCGACCAACGGCTGTCGCCGACGTAGGGGATGAACGCCAAGCCGGTGGTCAGCCCGGTGCGCAGCCGCTCGGGTTCGGTCAGCACGAGTGCGAGCGCCGTCACCGCGGTCACTGCGAGCAGGCCACCGACGACGTCCGGCCTGCCCTTCGGAGGCTGGGTGTCGTCCCGCGTCGGCCCACTCGTCCGGGCCAGCACCAGCAGCGCAGCGGCCAGTGCCAGCCCGGCTGCGAGGTTCAACCAGAAGATCGTCTGCCAGGTCGACACCGCCAGCACCGCGGCGCCATAGAGCGGACCGAGGACGCTGCCGAGCTCCTGCACGGCCCCGACGACGCCGAGCGGCAGCCCTCGCTTCTCGGCGACCCAGATGTCGGCGACGAGGGCAAGCGTCGCCGGCACCAGGCCGCCGCCGCCGACTCCCTGGAGGAATCGGCCGACGACCATCGACACGAGGTCGTACTCCGCCGCGGTGACCAGTGAGCCGAGGGAGAAGACGACCAGCGACCCGACCAGCACCGGCACCCGCCCGCGCAGGTCGGCGATGCGACCGATCAGCGGCAGCATCGCGATGTAGCCGAGCAAGAAGCCCGACACGATCGGCGCCGCCTTCTGCAGCTCGTCGATGTTGAGCCCGACCGACGCCATCATGTTCGGCAGCGCCAGGACGACGACATACGTGTCGGCTGCCGCGAAGCCCACCGCGATGGCGGCGACGACCAACAGCGCGCGTGGCCCGAGGCCGACGCGCGCTGGGGGCGGGCTCACCGACGGGACGCTCAGATCGGCGCCACGACGTCGACCTCGTCCCCGTCGAGGTCGAGGCTGATGGAGTAGGTGACGTCGTCGGAGCCGTCGTAGAACGGACCGGTGATGTCGATGCTGTCGATGTCGTTGCCATCGGTCAGGGTGTAGCTGACGTCGAAGTCGTCGCTTCCTGACGAGGGGAAGACGGCCTTGACGTCCGCGCCGGGGATGGTGCCGTCGATCGAGGTGAGCACCGTGTCTCCGTCACGGGACGAGTCACCGGCGTCGAGCCCTTTGGTCGCCGTGAAGAGCGATGAGATGCCGCCGTCGGGGTCCATCAGCTCTGCCGGGTCGGGTGCACCGTAGTCGGCTGGGTCGAGAGTGCTCCAGTCCGAGAACGGCAGCTTGACGTAGACCTCACTCTCGATCGCGATGAGAGGAGCGGTCACGTCGAAGCCCGTCTGCACCTTCACCTCGCCGTCGAACGCGGGATCGTGGGTGCCGGTGCCTTGGGCGCTCAG
Source organism: Nocardioidaceae bacterium (assembly GCA_013698435.1). GTDB lineage: Bacteria > Actinomycetota > Actinomycetes > Propionibacteriales > Nocardioidaceae > JACDHG01. The sequence continues at coordinate 1,958 of JACCVA010000185.1, forward strand.
CAGGCCCTCGATGTCGTCGGGCAGGTTCTTGGTTGCCAGCGTGAAGTCGATGAACTCGGCATCGTCGAAGCTTTTCTTGGCGGCAGCGAGCCGGTCCTGCGGTGTCTCGTCGCTGGAAGCGGAGTCGCCGCCCTGGCAACCGGCGACGGCGGTCAGCAGCGCTGTGGACAGCATCAGCGTTGCGACTCGTGAGGAGGTGCGCACGTAGACAGCCTGCCATGTCGTCGGTTCGCCGCTGCGACTCACATGCGAAGTGGGCCGGTGATCGCAGCGATCGGCTGAGCGGCCGGTGTCCCCGACCCGTCGCGCCGGCCGGCCTGCGTCGGAAGGTCGACCGGAGACCCGCTCGACGCCGCGGCAGTGGCCGGCGTGCCGCCGCCATACGCCGTGATCAGCCGGTCCTCACCCTTGAGGAAACGGTGGCAGCGCACCCCTCCTGTGCCGCGGCCCTTGCCCGGGTACTGCGAGAAGGCGGTCACCTTGACCGTGCCGGCCTCGGTCCCGGGGAGGGCGTCGCTCGAACCGGCGACTGTGACGACGACGTTGTCGGCTGCGGGGTCGAGGCTGCCGAAGAACACCACGGTCGCGCCCGGAGCGAGCCGCACTCCGGCGACGCCGCCGCCGGAGCGACCCTGCGGACGTACGCCGGATGCGGCGAAGTGCAGCAGCTGGCCGTCGCTGGTGACGAACACCAGCTCGTCGTCTGCGTGGAGCAGCTCGGTCCCGCCGACCACCTCGTCGCCGGCATCGAGGCGGATGACGTCCCAGGAGTCGCGATGGGACAACATCTCGGGCTGCACCCGTTTGACGACGCCCGCCACGGTCCCCAGAGCCAGACCGAGCGAGTCGCTGGACAGCGAGGTCAGGCAGACGACTCGCTCACCGGGGTCGAGTGCGAGAAACTCCGACACCGGCGCCCCGCCTTGGAGGTTCGGGGCCTGGGCCGTGGTCGGCAGCGAGGGCAGGTCCAGCACGTCGAGCTTGACGAGGCGACCCGAGGAGGTGACGGCCCCGACCGTTCCCCGCGCCGTCGTCGTCGCCGACGACGTGAGCGCATCATGCTTGGCGCGGGACGCGTGTTCGCCCGACGAGACATCGACGGAGGTGCGCGCCAGCAGGCCTGTCGACGAGAGGAGCACCCGGCAGGGGTCGTCGGCGATCTCGACCGGAACGGCGGCGGTGACCTGCTGTCCGGCGGACGCGAGCAGCACCGTGCGGCGCGGCGTACCGTGCTGCTTCGCCACGTCGGTGAGCTCGTCGGCCACGACCTTTCGCAGCAGGGTGTCGTCTTCGAGGATCGCTGTCAGGCCTTCGATCGTCCGGGCCAGCTCGGACTGCTCCTTCTCCAGCTCGATTTTGGAGAACCGGGTGAGCCGGCGCAGCGGCATTTCGAGGATGTAGTTGGTCTGCAGCTCGGTGAGGTCGAAGACGGTCATCAGCCGGGTGCGTGCCTCGTCGACGTTGTCGCTCGAGCGGATCAGCTGGATCACTTCGTCGATGTCGACGATCGCCGTCAGCAGGCCCTCGACGAGGTGCAGACGCTCCTGCGCCTTCGTACGCCGAAACGCCGACCGGCGGCCTACGACCTCGTAGCGGTGGTCGAGGTAGACACGGAGCATCTGCTGCAGCCCGAGCGTTCGAGGCTGCCCGTCGACCAGGGCGACCGCATTGACACCGAACGACTCCTCCATCGGCGTCTGCCGGTAGAGCTGCTCCAGGATCGCCTCGGCGTGGAAGCTGTTCTTGATCTCGATGACTAGGTGCAGGCCCTTGGTCCGGTCGGTGAGGTCCTTGACGTCGGCGATGCCGAGCAGCTTCTTCGTCTGGACCAGCACCTTGATGCGTTCGACCACCCGCTCCGGGCCGACGTTGTGGGGCAGCTCGGTGACGACGATGCCCTTACGACGCGAGGTGACGCTTTGGATACGGGCGCTCGCGCGCATCCGGAAGGACCCTCGGCCGGTCTCGTAGGCGTCCCGGATGCCGTCCAGGCCGACGATCTTGCCGCCGGTCGGCAGGTCGGGCCCCGGTATGAAGCGCATCAGCTCGTCCAGGGTCGCCTGCGGATGGGCAATCAGGTGACGCAGTGCCTGGACCACCTCGACGAGGTTGTGCGGCGCCAGGTTGGTGGCCATGCCTACCGCGATGCCTGAGGCGCCGTTGACGAGCAGGTTGGGGAACGCCGCCGGCAGCACCACCGGCTCGAACTCCCGGCTGTCGTAGTTGGGTTTGAAGTCGACGGTGTCCTCGTCGATACCCGCGGTCATCGGAAGTGCCGCGGCGGCCATCCGGCACTCGGAGTAGCGCATCGCCGCCGGCGGGTCGTCCGGGGAGCCGAAGTTCCCGTGCCCGTCGATGAGCGGCAACCGCAGCGACCACGGCTGCACCATCCGGACCAGGGCGTCGTAGATGGCGCCGTCGCCGTGCGGGTGCAGCCGGCCCATCACCTCACCGACGACTCGGGCGCTCTTGACGTGGCCGCGGTCAGGACGCACGCCCATCTCGTTCATCGTGTAGAGGATGCGGCGCTGCACCGGCTTGAGTCCGTCACGGGCGTCCGGCAGGGCCCGCGAGTAGATGACCGAGTAGGCGTACTCGAGATAGCTGGTCCGCATCTCGTCGCGCACGTCGATGTCGACGATGTGCTCGTCGAAGTCGTCAGGGATCGGGTCGGTCTTCGTACGTCGGGCCATCGTTCTGCGTCGGGTCTCCTGCGTGGGGGATCGCCTCATTGTGTCGGAGCGCGACGCCGACCGGGCAGAGGCTCGCCACGAGCGGTGGACCGGGGAGGATCCGGCAGCGGCATACTCAGCCGGTATGAGCCTGCCGTTCCCCGAGCCCACCGAGCCCATCGGCTCCCGCGCCGAGGTGTTTGTCGGCTACCTCGACTACTTCCGATCGGTGCTGGTCGACAAGGTGCAAGGCCTGTCCGAGGACGATCTGCGGACGAGTCGGCTGCCCTCGGGATGGACACCGGTGGAGCTACTGAAGCACCTGGCGTACGTCGAGCTGCGCTGGCTCGAGTGGGGTTTCGAGGGCCGCCAGGTGGACGACCCCTGGGCCGACAACCGCGACGGCCGGTGGTACGTCGGGCCGGATGAGTCGGTGGGCGGTCTCGTCGAGGCGCTGCAGTCGCAGGCCGCTCGGTCGACGGCCGTGATCACGTCACATGAACTTGCCGACGTCGGCGTACCGGGTGACCGCTGGGACGGCGCCGAGCCGGCCTCCCTGGAGCGGGTCCTCTTCCACCTGTTGCAGGAGTACGCACGCCACCTCGGGCACCTCGACATAGTCCGCGAGCTGATCGACAGGTCCACGGGAGAGTAGGCCTCACTCCACACGTCGCGGAAGTAGACGAAGCCAACAGGTGGCACGACGTCAGTCAGCCGCGGAAGGACGCGCTCGATCGGACTCGATACCAACGCCGATCGAGCCAGGAGCGGGCACTCGCGCGGGAACGTTACCAGGACGTTGATCGACCAACCGCGGCCTGAACACTGCCGGTCGGGCGGGAACGTGTCAGATGAACACGTCCGCGTAGGAGACGATATTGAACGTGACACCGAGGACGCCGATCACGAACGCGACTTGCGAAAGCCTGCGAGCCTTCGTCGCGTAGATTCCGGCCCAGCCGAGCAACGCACCCCCCGGCCGCGAGTCCGGGCGAAAACCCGGTCCAGAAGCCCGGTGCCAACAGCGTGCCCGGGATAGCGAGTGCCAGGGCCACCCCACCGGAGCCTTCACGGTGAAGTGCCCACGGCAGCACCAGCGCGAAGACGACACCGACCGTGACGGCGGCGATGGCGGCATAGGCGAGGAACAAGCCAGGGCCGATGTCCGTGGGGGAAGTGGCGGTGACGAAATCGTTGGCGGGATAGGAGATCGTGAACAGGAAAACCGCGACAGCGACCGGCCACAGCAACTTTCGGAGCTTAGCCTGATGGCCGCTGGTGCGATCGACGGTCTGTGACTCGCTCATGGGCGTGGACGCTTTCAAGAGAAACGGTGAGGGGCTCAACCGGTCCGAGCGGTGCTCGCCTGTCCGGCAAGGCTACGAGGCGAGCGGTATTCGCGGAAGACTGTCGCTCATCGGCATACCGAGGCTGAACCACTGCGGCATCGCGCAGCAGGACGGGGCTCGCCCTGGGTGCTACCTCCGTCGACAGCCGTGACCATCCGCGAACGACCTCACGGGGGTCGGAGTGGCTCCGCAAACTGTTCGAGCGTTGGTAGGCCGGATCAGCCCACGCACTGTGGACGGGCAGGGAAGTCTCAACGTCATAGCCGCAGCAGAGCAGTCGGCCACGGAGGTGGTGATGCTGTCCATCGCCGGGGCGTCGGCGACCAGTCCGCTGGAGCTCGCTCGGGTGAAGTACGGCGTCGAGGAGCATCTGCGCACATCACTATGCCCATGGACCGTGGTGAGGGCCGACGCCTTCGCCCAGACGTGGTTCAACGTGCTCGAGCAGACCGCCGTCAAGTCGCACCGACCCATGGTCTTTGGGGACGGCAACAACCTTATCGGCTGGGTGGACGTCCACGAGGTCGCAGCCCTTGTCGAGCACGCCGTGCTGGAACCGTCGCTGCGCGGCCGCATCCTGGAGATCTCCGGTCCGGAGCCGCTGACGCTGGAGCAGCTCGCCACCCTGCTCATGGAGCACCACGGCTGGCCAGGAAAGCCCCGCCGCCTTCCGCGCTCGGTGCTGCGGGTGATCGCGACCATGGCCGCACCTGTCCGGCCGGACATCGCCCGGCAGGCACGAGCCTCCCTCGCGATGGACGTGCTTGCGCAGGTCGACGATCACGAGACCAGAGCCGCTTTCCCCGACCTGCCGGCCGTACCCGTCAGCTGGTTGCTGACCCAGACCGCCTGACCTCACGGGACGACCGATGCTGCAACAGACGCCAAGATGAGGCAAAGCTCGTTCGCGGAAGACCCCTCAGCCGACGGATTGACAACCAGGGGAGGTGAAGTGACGGAGCAGTGCGTCAGCGAGGTCGTCTGGTGCTTCCTCCGCCATGTGATGTCCGGACTCGATGCCGTGGCCGCACAGGTCGGATGACCAGGGGCGCCAGACCTCCAGCGGGTCACCGTAGAGGAGCTCCATGTCGTCGTGTGTCGACCACATCACGAGCAGTGGGCAGTCGATCCGGCGTCCCTCGTCACGGTCTTGTCGGTCGTGCTGGCGGTCGACGCCCAAGCCGGCTCGGTAGTCCTCGAGCATGGCGTGCACGGTCTGCGGGTCGCGGGTGGCCGCCCTGAACTCGG
>JACCVA010000204.1 GCA_013698435.1 Nocardioidaceae bacterium
CCTGACGCGCGAGCAGCACGTGCTCGCGGGTCTGCGGCATGGGGCCGTCGGTGGCGGCGACCACGAGGATCGCACCGTCCATCTGCGCCGCGCCGGTGATCATGTTCTTGATGTAGTCGGCGTGACCGGGGCAGTCGACGTGCGCATAGTGGCGCGACTCGGTCTGGTACTCGATGTGAGCGATCGAGATCGTAATCCCGCGCTGCTTCTCCTCGGGCGCCTTGTCGATGTCGTCGAAGGCGAACTGGGGGTTCAGCGTCGGATACTTGTCGTGCAGCACCTTCGAGATCGCCGCGGTCAGAGTGGTCTTCCCGTGGTCGATATGGCCGATGGTGCCGATGTTCACGTGCGGTTTGGTCCGCTCGAATTTGGCCTTCGCCACTTGGACTTCCTCCTAGATAGGAACTGACTCGTTACGGTGTACGACGGCGAGCAACCTTACTCGGCTACTCGCCTCGGACCTTCTGGATAATCTCGTCGGCGACGGTCCGGGGGACCTCGGCGTACGAGTCGAACTGCATGGAGTACGACGCACGACCTTGGGTCTTCGACCGAAGATCACCAACGTATCCAAACATCTCTGAGAGCGGAACCAGCGCCTTCACCAGCTTGGCCCCGCCCACCGCCTCTTCCATTGCCTGGATCTGGCCACGGCGGGCGTTCAGGTCGCCGATCACGTCGCCCATGTAGTCCTCGGGCGTGATGACCTCGACGGCCATCATCGGCTCGAGCAGGGCAGGGCTCGCCATCCGAGCCGCTTCCTTGAACACCATCCGGCCGGCCATCTTGAAGGCCATCTCGGAGGAGTCGACATCGTGGTAGGCGCCGTCGCGCAGCGTCACCTTGATGTCGACCATCGGGTAGCCGGCGAGGATGCCGAACTCCATGGCCTCTTGGATGCCTTCGTCGACGGGCGGGATGTACTCGCGCGGGATGCGGCCACCGGTGACGGCGTTGACGAACTCGTAACCGCCGTCACCTTCGCCTCCGGTCGGCTCCATGTCGATGATGACCTTGGCGAACTGCCCGGAGCCTCCGGTCTGCTTCTTGTGGACGTAGTCGACCTTCTGCACGGCCTTGCGGATGGTTTCGCGGTACGCCACCTGCGGCTTGCCGACGTTAGCCTCCACCCGGAACTCGCGGCGCATCCGGTCGACCAGCACCTCGAGGTGGAGCTCGCCCATCCCAGCAATGATCGTCTGGCCGGTCTCTTCGTCCGAGCGGACCTGGAAGGTGGGGTCCTCCTCGGAGAGCCGCTGGATCGCGGTCCCCAGCTTCTCCTGGTCACCCTTCGACTTCGGCTCGATGGCCACCGATATCACCGGAGCGGGGAACGTCATCGACTCGAGCACGACCGGCTTCGCCTGGTCGCACAACGTCTCACCGGTCGTGGTGTCCTTGAGGCCCATCACGGCCACGATGTGTCCGGCGCCGACCGACGCGATCTCTTCACGCTTGTTGGCGTGCATCTGATAGATCTTGCCGATCCGCTCCTTGCGACCCTTCGTCGGGTTGAGAACGGTCGTGCCGGTGTCGAGTCGGCCGGAGTACACCCGCAGGTACGTCAGCTTGCCCAGGTGCGGGTCGGCCATGATCTTGAACGCAAGGGCGGCAAACGGCTCCGACTCGCTCGGCTGACGCTTGACGGAGATGGTCTCGTCCTTGGCGTCATGGCCCTCGACACCATCGATGTCGAGGGGTGACGGCAGATACGCCACAACGGCGTCGAGCAGCGGCTGGACGCCCTTGTTCTTGAACGCCGTACCGGTGAGCACTGGCGTGAGCTTGTCGGCAATGGTCGCGCGACGGATCGCAGCCTGCAGCGCCTCGAACGTGGGCTCCTCCCCTTCGAGATAGAGCTCCATCATCTCGTCGTCTGCCTCCGCGATGGTCTCGAGGAGCCGGTCGCGCCACTCACGAGCAGCCTCACTGTGCGAACCGGGGATGTCTTCGATCTCGTAGTCGTCACCCTTGGTGGTCTCACCGCGCCACGTCAACGCGCGCATCTGAACGAGGTCGACGACGCCGATGAAGTCGCCTTCCGTCCCGATCGGGATCTGCAAGACCAGCGGCACCGCCCCGAGGCGGGACTGAATCATCTCGACACAGCGATGGAACTCCGCACCAGTGCGGTCAAGCTTGTTGACGAAGCACATCCGGGGTACGCGGTACTTGTTGGCCTGGCGCCACACCGTCTCTGACTGCGGCTCGACGCCGGCAACTCCGTCGAAGACGGCGACGGCACCATCGAGGACACGGAGCGAACGCTCGACCTCGACGGTGAAGTCCACGTGGCCCGGTGTGTCGATGATGTTGATGGTGTGGTCTTTCCACGTGCAGGTGGTCGCAGCGGACGTGATCGTGATGCCACGCTCCTGCTCCTGCTCCATCCAGTCCATGGTGGCAGCGCCCTCGTGGACCTCACCGATCTTGTAGTTGATGCCGGTGTAGAAGAGGATGCGTTCGGTGGTCGTGGTCTTGCCGGCATCGATGTGCGCCATGATGCCGATGTTGCGAACGCGACCGAGGTCGGTCGTGATGGTGGTTGCCACGGACAACGCTTCCTCTCACGGTAAAGCTGTTAGCCAAAGTAACGGGGGCTGCACGGCAGCGGGGGACAACAGGCTCGGTTGGTGACCACGCCGCGCCGTCCCTACCAGCGGTAGTGCGCGAAGGCCTTGTTGGAGTCGGCCATCTTGTGTGTGTCCTCGCGACGCTTCACGGCGGCACCGAGGCCGTTCGACGCGTCGAGGAGCTCGTTCATCAGTCGCTCCGACATGGTCTTCTCGCGGCGCGCCTGCGAGTACTGGACGAGCCAGCGCAGCGCGAGCGCCGTGGAGCGGCTCGGACGGACTTCGACGGGCACCTGGTAGGTGGCACCACCGACGCGGCGGCTGCGAACCTCGAGGGTCGGCTTGACGTTGTCCAGTGCGCGTTTCAAGGTGACCACAGGGTCGGTGCCACTCTTGTCACGGCAGCCCTCGAGGGCGGTGTGCACGATGCGTTCGGCAACCTGCTTCTTGCCAGCGACCAGCACCTTGTTGATGAGCTGGGTCACCAGCTGGCTGCCGTAGACCGGGTCGTTCTCGATCGGACGCTTCGGGGCCGGGCCCTTACGGGGCATTAGCTCTTCTCCTTCTTCGCGCCGTAGCGGCTGCGGGCCTGCTTGCGGTTCTTGACACCTTGCGTGTCGAGCGAACCGCGAATGATCTTGTAGCGCACACCCGGTAGGTCCTTGACCCGACCTCCGCGGACGAGCACGATCGAGTGCTCCTGCAGGTTGTGGCCGACGCCAGGGATGTATGCCGTCACCTCGATGCCGCTGGTCAGCCGCACCCGGGCGACCTTGCGCAGCGCCGAGTTGGGCTTCTTCGGCGTGGTCGTGTAAACACGCGTGCACACGCCGCGCCGCTGAGGAGATCCCTTCAGGGCCGGCGTCTTCGTCTTCGACACCTTGTCCTGGCGGCCCTTGCGGACCAGCTGTTGGATGGTGGGCACCGCGTGGTTCTCTTTCCTGTCGGCTGTTACCTGGGTGATGCTGCTGGAGTATGCGCCTGCGTGGTGGCCCCCGCGCTCGGGCGTGTCGCCCTCCTGAGGATCACCCAGTCCGAACACCGTTCTCGCCTGGGTGGGTCATACGCAGACCTCGCGGCAGAGTCGCACGCGAGAGGGCCTGGAAACCTCCAGGCACAGTGTTCAAGATTACCGGCTGCACCGGGCAGGGTCAAAACGGCGTGCGGGCTAGAGCCTCCCGCAATGCCGTCCTGCCCAACCCGGTGCCGAATGGCCGGGAAGGCCGGCGACGGCTCAGGCGGCAGGGCCCTGGTCGCGAACGACCTTGACGTTCTCCATCGCGGAACGCAACTCGTCCAACCACTCCTCGCTGTGCTCGCCGACGAGATGCACGCACCACTTCAGGGCGTCGGCTCGCGAGCGCGCGACACCTGCTTCCACGAGGGTGTCGAGGACCCGGCGCTGCGGCTGGCGCAGGCGCGTCATCACGGGTACTGCCAGGTGCGTGAACGATGCGGTGTGGTCGCCGATCGTGGCGCCCCAGGCCACCTTGCGCTCGAAACGGCTCTCAGCTTCACGCGCGATGGCCATCCGCTCCCTGCGCGTCTCCTCGCGCCATGCCGAGATGCGGCCGGCAGCGGCCTCTGCTTGCTCTTCCTGCGCCGCGCCGTCACCGAGATCAACCGGCTCGAGCGTGATGACGACCGTGATCTCCTCGCGGTCGACGTCGATCCTTGCTGTCGTGCCCGTCCAGGGTGCGGGGAGACGACCGGTGAACCAGGCCTGGATACTCTGGTCAGTGTTTGAAGTAATCATGTAATAAAGATTACCTGGATGTCCCGGCGACGCAAGAGCCGCCTAGCCAGGCAGTGTGAGGGCGAACCGCGCGACCTCGGCAGCGGCGAAGTCGAGACGTTGCACGGTCTCGACCGGCAGCCAGGCCACCATGTCGGTGGTGCCGTCGATCTCGACGACCCGCGGCTGCTGCGTCGAGATCACTGTGGCCGCATAGATCAGGTGGACGCCGTGGAAGTCTTCAAGCACGCCACGGGGTGACAGCCCGGTGAAGCGACGCGAGAAGACGCCGATCACGGGACCGAGGTCGACGTCGAGACCGGTCTCTTCCAACACTTCCCGACGCAGGGAGTCCTCTGGATGCTCGCCGTGGTCGACACCCCCTCCGGGCAAGGTCCAGGTGCCCGCTGTGCCGTACCCCGTCCCAGCGATACGAGCCAGCAAGACCTCGTCTCCTCGTCGCAGCAGCGCTCTGGCGGCGAGGCGTTGGACCGGGATCGGCGCGGCTTTGTCGGCGCCAGCCATCGGCTTCAACCCTCCAGGTGGAGGCCCCGCGGCCCTCCATCGGGCTCGCGTCGACGGCGTTGGAACGGGCTGCTGCCTTGGTGGGGCTGCGGCTGAGCAGCGCCAGGCGGCTGGCCGTATCCCGGCCGCGGCGGGCCCCCGGGGTACGCCGATCCGGAGCCACCGCGCGACGAGCGTGCGAGCTGTGCTCCGAGACTGCCCACCGCCATCAGCGTGCCAACGACCGCGAAGCCGATCGCCCAACGCATCGGGTGGTCGATCGCCGTGAAGGCCACACCGGACCCTACGACGGTAGTAACGCCGATCAGCGACAGCACGAGGAGTCCGCAGTAGGAGGTGTAG
>JACCVA010000222.1 GCA_013698435.1 Nocardioidaceae bacterium
TAGCCACGAGCGGCCAGGTCCAGGCGACCCGGGCGATAGTCACGAGGAGGCAGACCTCGACGAGGCTGCCGAGCAGGTAGTAGGCCCACTCCTCGCCGACGCACAGCAGGGCGATGCTCGTCGCATAGAGGACGCTGACCACCAGGTTGGCGCTCCGGTTCACCCGGGGCGCGAGGAGGAGGGACAGCGCCACCATCAGACTGGGCAGCAGGATGTAGACCAGCGTGGCGACCAGGAACCCCTGGCCGACCTCGAGGGACGTCGACCCAACCGTGCCGTCGAGCGCCCCCTCGACGACGTCCGCACGGAAGAACCCGAAGATGTCGACGTAGGCGAAGACGAACAGCATGGTGGTCCACAGTGCGCTCAGCACGATCTTCGTGTCGACCGGGGTGTTCTGGTACTGCCGGGGTGTCGTCGTTGTCACGGGTGCTGCTCCTCTGTTCGTCGGGAGGTCCAGTCTGGTCACGGGCGGTCGCCGGGCACACCGGGGTCATGGCCAGTCTCGACCTGGCCGAAAGGCCGATGGGAGCCCTGGACCTCCGTCCGATCCGTGGGGCCGCCGGACTCCGTACGCTTGGCACTCGTGACGACGATGCCGCTCAGGCTGCGGGGGCCCGAGGACGAGGATCCGCCGGAACGGGTGTGGCGTGACGGGGCGCTGGCCGCTGCGGTCGTGGGCACCACGACGGCCGAGGTCCTCCTCCGCGACGACTTGGCCTGGCCGCTCTTGGCCCTCGCGCTGGGCTCCACCCTCGCACTCGCGATGCTGTGGCGGCGGCGCGCGCCTGTGGCCATGGCGGTCCTCGGCTTCGGCTCGATCGCGGTCGTCGACCTGGCGGCGGCCGTCACCGGCCAGCGTCCGGTCCTGCTGTACGCCGGCGCCTCCGTGGTCGTGCTCCTCTACGCCATGTTCCGCTGGGCGCCCGGACCGCGGGCCGCCCTCGGCTCGGTGGTGGCGGTGGCGGCGTGGGCGGTGGCGGTGACCACCCAGCCCACCGCCGTCACGGACGCGGCTGGAGGCCTGGTCGCCCTGCTGTTCCCGGCCGCCCTCGGTCTCTCGTTCCGCTACCGGCACCTGGTGCGTGCCCAGCAGCTCGACCGGGTGCGCTCCCACGAGCGGGAGACGCTGGCCCGCGAGCTCCACGACACCGTGGCCCACCATGTCTCGGCCATCGCCATCCAGGCACAGGCTGGCCAGGTCCTCGCCCGGTCCCGCGACCTGACCGGCGCCGCGGACGCCCTCGGGGTCATCGAGCAGGAGGCCTCACGCACACTGACGGAGATGCGCACCATGGTCGGCGCGCTGCGCCACGGTGACGGTCCGACCCAGCCGCCCGCGCCGCCCGGGGTGGCCGACATCCTGGGCCTGGCAACCGCCGAAGGCGTACCTGGTCTCCGCGTCGACGTCGACCAGGTCGGCGACCTCGGCGGGCTCGGTCCCTCGGTCCAGGCCGCGCTCTACCGGGTGGCCCAGGAGTCGGTCACCAACGCGCAACGGCACGCCCGACACGCGACCCGCGTCCGGGTGTCCCTGGCCGGCGACGCGGACGTCGTGACTCTGGGCGTCAGCGACGACGGCGACCGGGTGCCTTCCGACCCGGCGGCGGCGGGCTACGGCGTCGTCGGCATGACCGAGCGGGTCACACTGCTCGGCGGCACCGTGGCCGCCGGGCCGCATCCCGGCGGCGGCTGGACCGTCCAGGCCCGCATCCCCCGCCACGGTAGGCAGGCATGAGCATCCGCGTCCTCGTCGCAGACGACCAGAGCATCGTCCGGGCCGGCCTTAGCACCATCCTGGACGCGCAGCCCGGGATTGAGGTCGTCGGCCAGGCCGCCGACGGGCAGGATGCGGTGGCACTGGCCCTCAGGCTGCGCCCCGACGTGTGCTTGTTCGACATCCGGATGCCGCGCCTGGACGGCGTCGAGGCCACCCGGCGGCTCGCCGGGCCGGACGTCGCGAACCCGCTGGCGGTCGTGGTGATCACCACCTTCGACACCGACGAGTACGTGCGCGGCGCACTTCGGGCGGGCGCCCGGGGCTTCCTGCTCAAGGACGCCGGTCCGGACCTGCTCGTTCAGGCCATCCACGCCGCCTCCTCCGGGGACGCCCTTATCGCGCCCAGCGTCACGGCCCGGCTGCTGGCCGGCTTCGCCGACGCCTCAGAGCCCGCAACGCCGGCCCAGCCGCTGGTCCCGCTGACCGAGCGCGAGGAGCAGGTCGCG
>JACCVA010000270.1 GCA_013698435.1 Nocardioidaceae bacterium
ACGGCATGCCGACGGTCATCCCCTTCCACCGGCGCGTAGTCGACGACGAGGCGTTCATCGGCGACGGTGAGACGTTCGGCGTCTACACCAGCTGGATCGAGACCGAGTTCGACAACACGATCGAGCCTTACGCCGGCGGCGACGACAGCGCCGACCCGGTCGAGCGGGAGACCGTCACCGTCGAGGTCGGCGGTCGCAGGCTTGAGGTCTCCCTGCCCGCGGGGCTGGCTGCGGCCGGTGCAGCGGCCGCCAAGCGCCCGCCCGGCCGTACCCGAGGGAAGAAAGCCGGCGCGGCCCTGAGCGGTGACGCCCTGACCGCACCCATGCAGGGGACGATCGTGAAGGTCGCCGTCAAGGAGGGTCAGCAGGTCACCGAGGGAGAGGTGGTCGTCGTGGTCGAGGCGATGAAGATGGAGCAACCGCTGAACGCCCACAAGGCGGGCACGGTCCACAACCTCGCAGCCGCGGTCGGCAGCACCGTCGCCAGCGGCGCGGTTGTCTGCGACATCGCCGACTGAAGCGGCTGAGGCCGGCGCGGGCCTACCCGGTGCGCTTCAACGTGAACGTGTTGCCCGCCCGGTGCCAGGTGATGACGCCGTTCTGGAACTTGCAGCGCTGGCCGCCGTCGACATCGAACACGTCCGTGGTGGGGTACCCGAGCGGGCCGGCGGCATAGTCCGCCTTCCCCCAGCGGCTCAGCACCGGTCCGAAGACGACGTGTGCACCAGGACCCGACTTCACGTAGATGCGGCCCCCCTGGAACTTCGACTTGTGACCACCGTCCGGCGCCGTGCGAACGCCACTGACCGGCCACCCCAACGACGAGCCGGGGCCACCCCACTGGCGGTACGCCTGGAGCAGCCGGCCGCGCACCTCGCGGGCGCCGGTCGTGGCACTCCAGTAGACCCGGCCTCCGGTGAACTCCTGCGCTCCGCCCGACTCGACGCCGAACTCACCTGAGGTCGGGCTGCCGAGCAACGACTTCGCGCCGCCGAGATCCCTCCACCGGGCGATGATCGGGGTGGGGTCGATCGTGAACCAGCTGGACCGCAGGCCGTACTGCCAGCGCAAGTCGTCCCCCGTCAGGTACGCCGTTCCCCGGCTGCCCTCGAGCTTGATCTGCAGCGCCCGACCACCCCACGCACCGTGGCCGTCACGCTTCGTCACGACCAGCGCCACCAGCCTGCCGATCTCAGGGTGGGCGCGCTCGAGCGAGGTCGTGCTGACCCCGACCGACCAGCTGTGGACCGGGTTGCCGGAGAAGCCGTCGTAAGGGTCCCGCTTGGCGGGCAGGTAGGACACGCTGCCCGAGGACGTCCAGCCACCCGATGACGCGGAGAACTGGGTGAACGCGGGCTCGCCACCGAAGGCGAGGATCTGGCGCGCGGTCGCCTGGACCGCGGTGTTGCTGCTCGACAGCTCGGCGGCCACCCCGCCATAGACCTGGCACGACGTCGTGTCGCAGATCTGGTAGTAGCGGTCGGGATTCTGCGCGCGCTGCCAGGCGGCATACGTACGTGCGGCCACCGCCTGTGCTCGCAGCGCCTGCTGCGGCCAGGACGCGGGCATCTCGTACGGCACCACGCCCTGCACGTACGCGTCCATCGGCAGCACGTTGACCGTGTCGCGCACCGTGGCCCCCGGGTAGGGGCGGACGCTGCGCAAGATGCCGCGGTAGCGCTTCGGCGTGACGCTCGAGCCGCCGGGAACCATCACGGTCAGCGGCCGGCGGGCCCGGAACTGGCCGTCGCTCTGCAAGGTCACCTTGTCACCCGGAAGGTTCCAGCGGTGCCAGCCTCGGCCGTCGTGGAACTGCACGGCGGTGCTGCCGTCCGGGGCCGGCGTCAGGCGCCAGATGTCGCTGCCGATGTCCGTGGGCAGCGTCCACACCGCCTTGTCCCGCATGTCACGCAGGGTGAGGCCGCGTTGCGGGCGCACCTGGAGGTCGGAGGTGTAGTCGGCGCTGACCAGCACCCGGACGTTGCCGCGGGCGGTCGCCCACGAGGTGCCGGGGTAGTAGAACTTCGTGATCTCGGTGTAGTCCAAGCCCTGTAGCGCCGCGCCGTATGCGCCGTACTGGCTCATACCGTGGCCATGGCCATAGCCGTGTCCTTCGACCGTCCACGTCTTGGTGACCGGCACGTAGTACGTCTGGTCGGCCATGGCCGGTGCGGCGGAGACGCTCACCCCCGCGGAGACGGCGAGCGCGAACGTAGCCAAGCCGACGGTGCTGCGCAAGGACGCGGTCAAGCGCTTGGTCATTCGTAGGTCACCGTCAATCGTTGTGTGGTCTTGTCGAATGTGATGGCGCCGCGCTGGAAGTTCGTCCGCGCGCCCGACTTCGTGGTCAGCACGTGACTCGTGGGAAATGCCAGGTCACTTTCTGCGCCGCCCAAAGCACGGTATCTCTTCAGGATCGAGCTTGGCCTGAGAATGTGAGTTCCCGCTGACCGCGACCAGAAGATCGAGCCGTGCTCGAAATCGGCGGCTCGTCCGTGGCGCGGCGACCTCATCACGCTCACCGGGTATCCGAGCTCCCCGTCCGTCTCACCCGAATTGACGTATCGCCGCAGGATCGGCCCGCGCTTCCACGCGCGGACGGCGTCGTCGAACCGGTACATGCGCCCACCCTCGAACCTGGTGTGCGCCCCACGGTGGTCATGCTGCTCACCGACCCGCACCGGACCCCACTCGCTCTTCGGACCACCGCGGTACAGCCACGCCCGCTCGATCCGCGACTCGAAGCTGCCGAGCCTCTCCGCGACCCGCTCGCGCAGCCGCGGCAGCCAGCTGTAGACGTGCGCGCCGGGGCAGGCCGTCGACATGGCGTCGCGGTGTCCGGCGATGCGCCGGAACCAGGAGCCCTCCACCACGGCGCCGCCGTAGGCGTCGCGGTACGCCGTTCCCATCCGCCAGGCGATGAGACGCACCAGCGCGGTCTTCATCGCGTTCGTGGGATAGCCGGTCTCGAAGTTGCCCATCAGGGAGATCCCTGTGGTGTCGGTGTTGTAGTCGCCGGCGTGGGATCCGCGCACGGGCTGCCGGATGCCGCCGTCGCGGCCCTCGAACACGGTGCCGTAGCGGTCGACGAGGAAGTTGTAGCCGATGTCGCACCAGCGCTGGGACTGGGTGTGGTAGGCGTAGATGCCGCGCACGACCGCGGCTGACTCCGACCGGCTGTAGCTGTTGCTGCCCACGGTGTGGTGGACGAACACCATCTTGAACGCCGTGCCGAGCCTCGGTGCCCAGCACTGGTCTCCCATGCTCTCGTCAGCACCCCACTGCCGACGGGTCACGATGTCTGGTATGCCGGGGAACGTTCCGGCCAGGCTCGTGGTCGCCGCTGCGGTCTTGCTCTGCCCAAGCGCCACGGTGTCGTACGACGAGGTGCCAGGGTCGATGGTCTGAAGACGCATCTGTTGGGGCACAGACCCGTCGGTGCTGTACGCCGCCACCTCGACGCGGTCGGCCGAACCGACCCACAACGGCTCGGTTCCATCTCGAACACTGGCCTGCTCGTCCGACACGAGACCGGTGTCGGCATTGACGTGCACGTCGGTCCAGGCGCTCCAGGTGCTAGCGCGCAACGCACGCACCTGGACGTCGAGACCGTCGGGTGCGCTGCCATGCAACCAGGTGACACCGACCAGGGGCTGGTCCTGAACAGACTGTGTGACATGAGCGACGAGCTCTCTGCCGCGCTGAGCGGGAACCGCAGAGAGGAGGCCCGCCGACCGCTTCGTCGCGCTCACCGTGTCGACCGCGGTCTGGGTCACCCGCGGGCTCACCGCCGTGGGACCGGCCGCGCGCGGTACCGCTTGGGTTCGGGCCGCCTTTGCGGCGGGAGCCGAGGC
>JACCVA010000330.1 GCA_013698435.1 Nocardioidaceae bacterium
GGCTCCAGCCACTCGAGGGCGACCTCGCCCTTGACACCGAGCCTCTCCTGCCGTCCACGGTTGAGAGCGGTACGTACAACGGCAAGCAGTACGGAGCCCCCTGGCTCACCGACGGTGGGATGCTCTACTACCGCAGCGACCTCGTCGACACTCCGCCTGAGACGTGGGGCGAGATGATGGACATGTGCTCCATCGCCGAGGACAACGACATGGAGTGCTTCGCGGGCCAGTTCTCCAAGTACGAGGGCTTGACGGTGAATGCTGCCGAGGCGATCAACGGCGCCGGTGGCGCCATCGTGGGTGACGACGGTTCCACGCCCACCGTCGACAGCCCCCAGGCAGCCGCTGGTCTGAGCCAGCTCGTTGACGCCTTCGCCAACGGCAACATCCCCGAGGAGGCCATCACCTACACCGAGGAAGAGGGCCGAATCGCCTTCGAGTCGGGCAAGCTCCTCTTCCTACGGAACTGGCCTTACGTATACAGCCTCGCGTCGACGGAGAAAAGCTCCAAGGTCAAGGGCAAGTTCGACGTTGCCCCGTTGCCCGGTGCCGACGGCGTCGGTGCGTCTTCCCTCGGTGGTCACAACCTGGCCATCAGTGCCTACTCCGACAACAAAGCGACCGCGATCGACTTCATCAAGTTCATGGAGAGTGAGGAGAGCCAGCGGTTCTTCGTCACGAAGGGCTCAGCTGCGCCTTCGTTCGCCGCTCTGTATGACGACGCCCAGCTGGCGAAGGACTTCCCGTACCTGCCCGTGCTGAAGCAGTCGCTCGAGAACGCGGTCCCTCGTCCGATCACGCCTTTCTACCCGGACGTGACCGTGGCGATCCAAGACAACGCGTATGCGGCTCTCAAGGGTGACGTGAGTGTCGAGGAAGCGCTCAAGGACATGCAGGCAGCAATCAAGACAGCAACCAGCGGCGAGTGACAAGGGTCCGGGGGCCGGCTCCTGCCTGGCCCCCGGAGCCGGTCGCAGCGTCTCGTCCCACCCTCGCCAGGAGGCCCAAATGTCAGTCAAGTCAGCGGAGGTCGCTACCGAAAAGGTCAGCGTCGACGACCAAGAACCGAAACCGCTGCGCAACCGGCTCGATCCCGGTCAGGGCCGCCGAGGATGGCTGCTCATTGCCCCGACCCTCGTCACGCTGACCATCGTCATCGTCTATCCAGTGCTCCGCGCGCTCTACCTGTCATTCCAGAAGGATGCGGCGCTGGACCCGCAGTCGGGGATGTTCGTCGCGGGTGGGTTCGCCGGTATCGACAACTACACGCACTGGATCCTCCAGCAATGTGGAGCCGTCGCCTGTGCGCCTGGCACGAATGCGGCATCGTTCTACAACGTGGTCTGGATCACGGTGATGTTCGCGGTCATCACGGTGATCCTCGAGACGGCCCTCGGCTTGTGGTTCGCGATGATCATGAACAAGAAACTCAAGGGTCGTGGCCTGCTGCGCGCGGCCATCCTCATCCCGTGGGCGATCCCCACCGCCGTCACGGCGAAGTTGTTCTTCTTCATCTTCGCCTACAAGGGCATCGCGAACAGCGTGATGAACGCCAACATCTTGTGGACCGGTGAGACGTGGCCGGCTCGGCTGGCGATCATCGTCGCGGATGTCTGGAAGACGACTCCCTTCATGGCGCTGCTCATCCTGGCCGGCCTGCAGCTGATCTCGACGGAGGTCTACGAGTCGGCCAAGGTGGACGGCGCGAGCGCATGGCAGCGGTTCACGCATATCACCCTTCCACTCGTACGCCCGGCCCTCATGGTGGCGGTGCTGTTCCGCACACTCGACGTGCTCCGCATGTACGATCTCCCTGCGATCCTCACCCAGGGGTCAAACGGGACGACGACACTGTCGATCTTGGTGGTGAAAGAGCTCCGCGGTGCGCCCAACAGTTCCGCGGCACTGTCGACCATTACGTTCCTGTTCATCTTCTTCATCGCATACATGTTCATCAGGTTCCTGGGAGCCAGCGTGACAGACGACGACCCCGCCCAGCGGAAGGGGAAGTGACATGGCGGCACCAACTGCAGCACCGCCCATCGACCCGACGAGAGACGCCCCACGCACGCAGAGAACAAAATCCAAGAGAGCTGCGAATGTCCGCACGTACCTTGGCGTGGTCCTCATCGTCCTCTGGGGGCTCATCCCGTTCTACTGGATGGTGGTCACCTCGCTGCGCGACGTCGACTACACGTTTGCCACTGATTTCTGGCCCACACACGTCACCATGGCGAACTTCAACACGGTGTTCTCGACTGAGCGTGGTAACCACTTCGGTTCGGCGCTCGTCAACAGCCTCATCATCGGGGTCTCCACCACGATCATCGCCCTCCTGGTCGGGATCTTCGCGGCGTACGCGCTGGCCAACCTGAAGTTCAGGGGCAAGTTCCTGGTGATGGGTTTCATCCTGGGGGCCTCGATGTTCCCGGGTGTTGCTCTGGTCACCCCGCTCTTCTCCCTCTTCACGGACATCGGCTGGATCGGGCAGTACCAGGCCCTGATCATCCCGAACATCTCCTTCGTACTGCCGCTGACCGTCTACACGCTCACGGCGTTCTTCCGGGAGATGCCGTGGGAGCTCGAGGAGGCGGCCCGAATCGACGGGGCAACGCCCGCCCAGGCGTTCCGGCTGATCATCTTGCCGTTGGCGGCGCCCGGTCTGTTCACTACTGCCATCTTGGCGTTTATCGCCTCATGGAACGAGTTCCTGATCGCCAGCCAGCTGTCCGACGACTCGACCCAGCCGGTCACTGTAGCGATCGCGAGCTTCGCGGGCTCGCAACCTCACCAGGAGCCGTACACCGCGGTGATGGCGGCAGGCACGGTGGTCACGATTCCGCTGATCATCGTCGTGCTGCTCTTCCAGCGTCGCATCGTCTCGGGTCTGACCGCCGGAGGTGTCAAGGGCTGATGTCCGAGCCACGTGAGGGACGAGAGCCGGTGATCAAGGATTCCGGCCGCGGCGATACGCAGGTCAAACTCACCGCACGACAGCAGCGAGTCGAAGTCTTGATCGGGCTGTTGGGTTTCTTCACCGTGGCTGCGTTCGTGACGACATTGGTTGCCGAGGTCCGGGGCAAACCAGCCTTGACCGAGGCATTGGTCCTGGCTGCCTTTGTGCTGGCGACTTTTCTCGCCGTACGAGCGTGGAGGCGCGGCCAGCGACCTACGCAACAGCACTGATCCCCCAATCGCTTTCCCAGGGCTGACATCACACGCTCACAAGGAGATGTCTTCGAGCATCTCGGTGACGAGAGCGGCGATCGGCGAGCGCTCGGAGCGCGTCAACGTGACGTGCGCGAACAGCGGGTGGCCCTTCAGCTTCTCAACCACCGCCACCACGCCGTCGTGTCGTCCCACCCGCAGGTTGTCGCGCTGGGCGACATCATGGGTCAGGACGACCTTGGAGTTCGCGCCCACCCGGGACAGCACGGTGAGCAGCACGTTGCGTTCAAGCGACTGTGCCTCGTCGACGACCACGAATGCGTCATGCAGGGACCGGCCACGGATGTGGGTGAGCGGGAGCACCTCGAGCATCCCGCGTGCCAGCACCTCGTCGATCACGTCGGTGCTCGTGACCGCGCCGAGGGTGTCGAACACAGCTTGCGCCCATGGCTGCATCTTCTCGGACTCGCTGCCGGGTAGGTAGCCGAGCTCTTGCCCACCCACGGCGAAGAGTGGCCGGAACACCACGACCTTCTTGTGCTGGCGGCGCTCCAGCACCGCCTCGAGCCCGGCGCACAGGGCAAGCGCCGACTTGCCGGTGCCGGCCCGGCCGCCGAGCGAGACGATGCCGATCTCGGGATCCAGCAACAGGTCGAGGGCGACACGCTGCTCAGCCGAGCGGCCGCGGAGCCCGAATGCCTCGCGGTCACCGCGCACGAGTTTCACCTGCTTGTCGGGGGTGACCCGCCCCAGCGCGCTGCCGCGGTCAGACAGGAGCACGAGCCCCGAGTGGCACGGCAGGTCGCTGGCGAACTCGAGGTCGACGCTGCCCTCGGCGTACAGCGCGTCGATGTCCGCGGCGGTCACGTCGACCTCGCTCATCCCGGTGAACCCGGTCGAGACGGCCAGCTCGGCGCGGTACTCCTCCGCAGGGAGACCGACCGCTGACGCCTTCACGCGCATTGGCAGGTCCTTGGACACCAACGTGACGTGGTGTCCCTCCGACTGCAGGTTGAGCGCCACCGCGAGGATCCGGCTGTCGTTGTCGCCGAGGCGGAAACCCGCAGGAAGCACGGCTGGGTCGGTGTGGTTGAGCTCCACCCGTAGCGTGCCGCCGTCGTCGCCGATCGGCACGGGCGCGTCGAGCCGACCGTGCCGGAGGCGAAGGTCGTCCAAGGCCCGCAAGGCCTGTCGGGCGAAGTACCCCAGCTCGGGGTGGGCGCGTTTGCCCTCGAGCTCTGTGATCACGACGACGGGCAGCACCACCTGGTGCTCGTGAAAGCGTCGCAGCGAGCCGGGGTCGGCGAGCAGCACGCTCGTGTCGAGCACAAAGGTGCGGGTAGCCGGTACGGACCGCTTCGGGCGAGGCCGTGACGCTGAGGCCACTGTTCCGGAGGTGCTGCTGTGATCTGCAACCACTGTTGATCCCTCGTGGACCGCGCGGAGCATCATCCGCCCGGTCCGATGACTAGTCGGACCGGGAACGACACGCCCCAGGGCACGATGCCTGCCCTGGTGAGCTCTGCACGATGGGCCTCCCGCGGCGGCTGGCTTGCCCGCCTGCCGTCAGTCCGACGTTACGACGCACCCTGCACCGAGCCGCGACGACACGCCCGGGCTCGGGGGAAGTCCATGACGGAAAACGACAAGCCCCAAGCGTCGCGCGGCGCTAACGCCCGTATCGGCGCTCTCGCGCGGCGTACGCGCGGATCGCGCGCAAGAAGTCCGTACGCCGGAAGTCCGGCCACAGGGCCTCGCAGAAGTAGAACTCGCTGTGTGCGCTCTGCCAGAGCAGGAACCCGCCGAGCCGCTGCTCCCCCGACGTCCGGATCACCAGGTCCGGGTCGGGCTGACCGCGCGTGTAGAGGTGCTCGCCGATGTGCTCGACGTCGATGACGTCAGCGAGCTCCTCGATCGTCGTCCCGCGGGCTGCGTGCTCGTGCAGCAGCGACCGGACGGCGTCGGCGAGCTCGCGCCGCCCACCGTAGGCAACCGCGATGTTGACCGTCATCCCGTCGACGTCGGAGGTGGCGTCGGCGGCCGCCTTGAGCCGGGCGGCACTGGCGGCGGGCAGCATGTCGAGTGCACCCACAGGGTGGATCCGCCAACGGCCGGTCTCGACCAGCTCGTCGACCAGGTCGCCGATCACCCGCATCAAGGGCTCCACCTGTTCAAGGGGCCGGGCGAGATTGTCCGTCGACAGCAACCACAGGGTGACGAGCTTGACCTGCAGCTGGTCGCACCAGCCGAGGAACTCCTGGATCTTGTCTGCACCGGCGAGGTAGCCGCCCTCGACCTGTTCCCCGACACCTTTGGCCCATCGGCGGTTGCCGTCGCACATAACACCGATGTGGTGAGGGATCTTGTCGGGAGGAAGATTGCGCAGGATTCGCCGCTCGTAGACGTCGTAGGCCAAGGACCAGATCGACCCCATCCCCGTGGACCTCCCTCTCCGTCACCGTACGACGCTGCGGCTCGGCCGTCAGTGACGTCACAACCCATCTCAGGTTACGGGATGAAAGTCGCTGGGATGGCCTCTACCGTGGGGACATGATCGCGCAGCCGACCGAACTCCTCAAGGAAGCTGCTCAGGAGATCAAGCCGCACCTGCGTGGTTGGTTGCACCTGGGCACGTTTCCGATGAGCGTTGCGGCCGGCATCGTGCTCGTCTGTCTTGCACCTGACGCCGAGACCCGGGTGGCGTCGGCCGTCTTCGCGCTGTCGTCATCGATGTTGTTCGGCTCGTCGGCCCTGTTCCACCGCGGCCACTGGAGCCCCCGCTGGCACAGCATGCTCCGCCGGCTCGACCATTCCAACATCTTCTTGCTGATCGCCGGCACCTACACGCCGTTTGCGATGATGCTGCTCGACGACCGCAACGCCCGGATCCTGCTCAGCCTGGTGTGGGGTGGGGCGCTGCTGGGTATCACGTTTCGGATCTTCTGGATCGGTGCCCCGCGTTGGCTCTACCTGCCCGTCTACATCGCCTTGGGGTGGGCGGCCATCTTCTGGCTGGGTGACTTCGCTGCCACAGCGCGGCCGGCCGTGCTGACGCTGATCATCGTGGGCGGCGGGCTGTACTCCGTGGGTGGAGTGGTCTACGGACTCAAGCGGCCCAACCCGATCCCGCGCTGGTTCGGCTTCCACGAGGTGTTCCACTCGCTGACGATCGCCGCCTTCGTCGCCCACTACATCGGCGTGTCGATGATCGTCTACAGCCGCCGCTGACCTCTCCCGGCTCCCCCCGCCCAATTCGCACCGGCCCTCCCCGCAGTTGCGGGAACCTGCTTGTCCGCACCGGCGTGTCGGGCTGCACTTCCCCGCAATCCGTGGGGGTCAGGGGAGGTGGAGGGCGTCGGAGAGCTTCTCGCTCGGGAGGAACTGGACGGTTGCGGGACCGATGCCAGCTGTGACGTGGGCGACGTACCCCCTGACGAGGTAGTTGCCGCAGGTGCGGAACGTGAAGCTGATGACATCACCCCAGGTCGTCACACCGTACGACGCGGGAGCGATCACGCCCGCGCTCGTGCATCGATCAACATCCAGCGGATCCTGCGTGCTCAGGTCACGGATCGAGGTCGGCCACTGTTCGTTGAGCAGATGGACAGCGGCTGCCCCGAACTGTTCGGGGCTGTCTCCCACGCACGTCACGAACCCTGCGAAGCGCGTGTCCCCGCCCGTCCGGACGCCACGCGTGAGGGGGACATTCGGACCCGGGCCTGGGACCTTGCCCGGGCAGTCGACGCCAAGAGCGCTCAAGGGCGCCGGTTGCAAGCGCCGTCGCTGCTGCCCCAGCGCATCTTGGAACGCGGCCAGCACGTCTCCGGATGCGATCCGCCGGCCGTCCACCGTCACGTCACTGCACTGGGTGGTGACTGCCACGGTCTCGACACTGCCGTCGGCATAGGAGACGACGATCGTGTACGGGTCGGGCGCGGCCCGGATGGCGGCACATCGGTCCGGGTCCGCCTCCGCAAGCCGCCGCACGGACCTCAGGAAGCCGTCGTCGAGTGTCAGCTCCAAGGCGTCGCGTGGCGGCAGCCACGGCTCGGCGGTCCCTGCGTCCACCGTCGCGGCACACAGCCGGACCGCCTGAGCGTCACCGCGGATCTCGTCGGTCGTCTGCTGGTCCGCCGCCGCTGTGCCGAGGTCGTAAGGCGTAGCGGGGCACGGCGTGGTGGCGAACGGGTTGAACGCCTGCTCGTTGGTGGAGGTGGGCTGCCCCGCGCTGGGGGTGGTCCCGACGTTCTCGGTGCGCATCGAGGTGAACACCTGCGGTGCGATCACCAGTACGGCGGCACCGGCGGCCACCGCTATCACTCCGGCGGTCCCCCGCCGGGCCCGCTGCCGTCGGGCACGGGCTATCACCCTCGCCGCGCGGGCATCGGCACCCGGATCGCCCGGTGCTACCCGGGCCAGCGCCGCACGGAGGCGCTCGACTTCCCCGTCGCGCTTCGGATCCTTCATGGCGTCTCCTCGGGAGGCATCAGCAGGGGGGAGGAGCGAAGCGCGGTCAGCGCACGAGCTGTCTGGCTCTTGACCGTGCCGATGCTGACGCCGAGAGCGTCGGCGGTCTGCGCCTCGGTGCTCGCCACCTTGACGCCCGGATGTGTGCATGGGTGAGAGTCGGGACCCGCGAGTGGATCCCCTCACTCATCACCTCACTCAACGGGACGGGGAGGGCAGAAGGTTGTCACGTCAGGCGCACCGCCTGGATGGCCTGCCAGACCCGGTGCGGGGTGCAGGGCATCGCAACGTCGACGACGCCGAGCGGGCGCAGCGCGTCGAGCACGGCGTTGAAGACCGCAGGAGGTGCAGCGATCGCACCGGCCTCCCCCACGCCCTTGGTGCCCAGGGGGTTGGATGTCGCGGGGGTCGTACGCCGGTCGGTGCGCATCGCGATGAGGTCCGCCGCCGATGGGATGGCGTAGTCGGAGAAGCTCGGCGTGATCATGTTGGCTTGGTCGTCGTAAGCCACCTCCTCGAACATGGCCTGAGCGATCCCCTGCACGGCGCCGCCTTGGATCTGTCCGTCGATGATCATCGCGTTCACGACGTTCCCCACGTCGTCGACGCCCACGTAGTCGAGCAGCGTCACCGCACCGGTCTCGACATCCACCTCGACCAGCGCGAGGTGCGCCCCGAACGGGAAGGTCACTATCGAGAGATCGGAGGTTCGCGTGCAGCCCAGACCCGGTTCGAATCCGTCCGCGGTGAGCGTGCGGTCGTCGTACGACGCCAGCGCAACGTCGCGAAGGGTCGTGGCCGCATCGGTGCCGCGCACCGTGAACGTCCCCTCGGCCAGCTCGAGATCGTCCGGGTCGCACTCCAGCACGCGTGCGGCCACGTCCAAGGCTCGGCGGCGTACCCCGACGGCGGCCTCGTGCAGCGCCGAGCCGACCACACTCAGCGACCGAGACCCATAGGAGTCGAAGCCGTGCCGCGCCCGCTCGGTGTCGCCCTGCACGACCTTGACGGCCGCGACGTCGACGCCGAGCACGTTGCTCACGATCTGCGCCCACGTGGTGGCATGGCCGGTACCGAAGGCGGTCGTGCCCATGATCGCCTCCGCGCCGTCAGGCGTCAGCCGAACGCTGGCAGTCTCGACGGCGTTGTCGGCGTACTTCAGGCCACCGCCGCAGGCCTCGACGTACGTCGAGACACCGATCCCCAATCGGCTGGTGGCGCCGTCGACGTTGTGCTCCTGCTGCCGTTTCCGTAGCGTTTCGTAGTCGCTGAGCGCGAGCATGCCGTCTGTCGTCGCCGCGTAGTCACCGACGTCGTAGGTCACTCCACCGGCGGTCGCGTACGGGAACTGCTCGGGCCGGATCCAGTTCTTGCGGCGGAGCTCGACCGGGTCCATGCCGATCTCGGCGGCCAGCTCGTCGACGAGACGTTCGATCGCGTAGGTCGCCTCTGGGCGGCCGGCGCCGCGGTAGGCGCCGGTGGGCGTCTTGTTGGTGAGCACACACTGACAGGAGAAGCGGTAGTTCTCGATCCGGTAGATGCCGGGGTACATCCGCGCTCCGCCCATGGCCGAGCCCGGCCCGATCGCAGAGACGTACGCGCCGGCATCGCCGATCAGGCGCACGTCCAGACCGGTGATGTCACCGTCGCGGGTCGCTGCAAGGGCCACCTCCTGGATAAGCGCCCGCCCGTGGAAGGTCGTCTGCAGGTCCTCGCTCCGCGTCGCCGTCCAGGCGACCGGCCGGTTGAGCTCGCGGGCCGCGAGCAGGGCCAGCATCTCCTCGGAGTAGAAGAACTTGCCGCCGAAGCCACCGCCGACGTCAGGTGCGATGACCCGGAGCAGATCCTCCGGGATGCCGCTGCCCTGCGCCAGCAGGAACCGCACGATGTGCGGCACCTGCGAGGAGATCCAGACGGTGTAACCCTCCGGAGTCGGGTGAGCGACCACCGCTCGCGGCTCCATGGCCGCCACGAAGACCCGGGGCTGCTCGAAGCGTCGACGGATCACCACGTCGGCATCGGCGAACGCCGCCTCGACGTCACCGTCGTTGCGCTCCGAGGACAGCACGACGTTGTCGGCACGCTGGTCGTGCAGCCCTGGTGCATCGTCGGCCAGTGCGGCGTCGACATCCGTCACCGAGGGCAGCGGGTCGTAGTCGACGTCGACGAGCTCGGCCGCGTCGACCGCTTCGGTGGTGCTGCGGGCAACCACCGCGGCGACCGGATCGCCGACGTACCGCACGATGTCGACCGCGATCAGCTGGGCGTTCGGCCCCTCATCGAGGCTGGGGGTCTCAGCGCACCAGTCGGCGACGTGGGCGCCGGTCCAGACGGCCACGACACCTGGCGCCTGCCGTGCCGCGGTCACGTCGACCGTGAACCGCGCGTGGGGCATCGGGCTGCGGACGAAGACGAGGTGCAGTGTGCCCGGCGGCCGGATGTTCGCCGTCCACGAGGTGCTGCCGGTGATGAGGTGACGGTCCTCGGTACGCAGGACAGCAGGGGCCGGACTCATGGCGCCCACCTTAGGCGGCGGCTGCGCCGACTGCCGGTCGGCGGTGCGACCGGCCGGCACCGCAACGTCTCGTCGTCACCCGCGAGGCGCCATCGCCGAGATGAGCTCATAGATCACATGGGAGGCAGCGATGCCGGTGACCTGGGCGTGGTCGTACGCCGGCGAGACCTCCACGACGTCGGCACCGACGAGCGCGAGGTCGGCGAACCCGCGTACGACCTGGAGGAGCTCGCGGCTGGTCATACCGCCCGCTTCCGGGGTGCCGGTGCCGGGCGCGAAGGCAGGGTCGAGCACATCGATGTCGATGGACACGTAGACCGGCCGCTCCTGCACGCGTGCATGGATTCTCTCGATGACACCCTTCACGCCGATGTCGTCGAGCTCGTCGCTGGTCACGACCTGGAAACCGAGAGCGGTGTCTTGGAGCAGGTCCTCCCCCGAGTAGAGCGGGCCACGGATTCCCACGTGCAGGCAGCCCTCCTGGTCGAGCAGGCCTTCCTCCTGAGCCCGGCGAAACGGCGTCCCGTGGGTGTTGCGCGCACCGAAGTAGGTGTCCCAGGTGTCGAGGTGGGCGTCGAAGTGCACCACCGCCACCGGCCCATGCTGCGCGTTCATCGCTCGCAGCAACGGCAGCGCGATCGCGTGGTCCCCTCCGATGGTCACCAACCGGCCAGCCCGCTCGAGCAGGTCACGGGCTCCGGCCTCCACTTGGGCGGCCGCTTCGTCGAGGAAGAAGGGGTTCGCCACGATGTCGCCGGCGTCGACCACTTGCTGGCTGCTGAACGGCGAGACGTCCTGGGCGGGATTGTAGGGGCGCAGCAGCCGCGACGACTCGCGGACGTGGCTCGGCCCGAAGCGGGCACCGGGCCGGTAGGTGACAGCGCTGTCGTAGGGCACCCCGATCACGGCGACATCGACGTCGGAGACCTCGTCGATCTGAGGCAGTCGCGCGAACGTCGCCAGACCGACGTACCGCGGGACCTGGCTGCCGTCGACCGGGCCGACGGGTGGCGAGTCATCGGTCATGCCGGGACCGCCGCTGAGTCGACGACCTTGGGGTGCTCGGTGGCATCGCCGCCAACCACGTGCACCACATGACGGTTCAGTCGGAGGTGCACCTCGTCGCCCGGTGCGTGTTCCGGCTCGTGCGGTGGTGCCGAGACGACGATCGACGCCTCAACACCTGGGCAGCGAACCGTGATGCGGCGGCGGTTGCCTTGGAACACGCTGAGCTCCACGCGGCCGGCCTTGGCGCCGGTCGCCGCAGCGTCCGTGAGCGCGACATCCTCCGGGCGTACGACGCCGACACCCTGCGCCGCCGTCGTAGGGGTGCCCGGGAAGCCGTCGACCTGGCCGCCGGTGACCGGGAACAGGTTCGCCTCTCCGAGGAAGGTTGCGACGAAGAGATCGGCGGGCTTGCGGTAGACGTCCTCGGGAGTGCCGATCTGAACGAGTCGGCCGTTGTTCATGATCGCGACCAGGTCGGCCATCGACATCGCCTCGACCTGGTCGTGGGTCACGGCGATGGTCGTCGTGCCCGTCTCCAGCTGGATGCGCTTGAGCTCGATCTGCATCGCCTCACGCAGCTGCTTGTCCAAGGCGGCCAACGGCTCGTCGAGGAGCAGCAGGCCCGGCTCGAACACGAGCGCCCGCGCGAGTGCGACCCGCTGTTGCTGTCCGCCGGACAGCGACCGGATCGAGCGCGCCTCCATCTCGGGCAGCCGCACGAGCTCGAGGGCTGCGGCCACCATCTCCTTGCGCTTGGTCGCCGCGACCTTCCTTGCCCGCAACGGAAACGCAATGTTGTCGCCGACGCTCATGTGCGGAAACAACGCATAGTTCTGGAAGAGGAAACCGATGTTGCGGTCATGCGGCGGCAGGTCGTCGATGGTCGTGCCGTCCACCTGCACATGTCCGCCCGACCGCTCGACGAACCCGGCGAGCACGTTGAGGGTGGTGGTCTTGCCGGACCCGCTCGGTCCCAGCAACGTGACGAACGTGCCGGCCGGGATCTCGAGGTCGATCCCGTCCAGGATGCGGTTTCCACCCAGGTCGACGGTGAGGCGGTCGAAGACGACGTTGACGCTCATGGCGTTATCCCTCCGGCGTGCGGTTGGGGCGGACCAGGGCGGCGACGGCGAGCAGGGTGACCGCGACACAGATGACGAGCGCACTGGCCGCGGCAATCGCAGGCGAGACGCTCTCGTTGGCCGAGGTCCAGATCTTCACCGGGATCGTCTGCTGGCCTGCCGGCGCGAGGAAGTACGCCAGCACCGCCTCGTCGAAGCACACCGCGAACGCCAAGATCGCGCCGCTCAAGATGCTGCGCCGCACCAGTGGCAGCTCGATACGCCGGACGACAGACGGCCACCGGTAGCCGAGGCTCTGCGCGGCGCGCGACAAGTCGGGGTCGACGGACGCCAATCCGGCCGACACGGTGACGAAGACCAGCGGCATGGCCAAGGTGGCCTGCCCGAGCGTGAGGACGCCGAGGCTGGTGCCGCCGACGATGCTGCGGTAGGTCAGGTAGAGCCCGAGGGCCAGCACCAGCTGGGGCATCACGATCGGAGCGAGCAGCGTGGCGCGGACGATCCGACGTCCGCGCGCGAGCCGCCGTACGGCGAGGGCGGCGCTCGTGCCGGCAAGGGTGGCCATCACAGCGCCCCCGACCGCCACCTGGGCCGAGTTCCGGATCGCACCTTGCCAGGCGGGGTCCTTGAGGACCTCGCTGAACCATTGGCCGGAGAACAGTTCCGGTGGAAAGACCAGGTACTGGTCCCGGGTGAACGCGAGCGGCAGGATCGTCGCCAGCGGCGCCAGCAGGAAGAGCCCGATCAGGACGCCCGCGGCGGTGAACCAGCCACGGGTACGTGGGAAGGCTTCTCTGAGCGCGTCCATCAGATGCGGTCCCACTGCTCACTGATGCCAAACATCCGGTCGGCCACCACGTAGAGGCCGAGCACGACGACCAGCAGCAGGGCACCGAGCGCTGCTACGAGAGCCAGGTTCTCGAGGCGACCGAACTGCACCCCGATGACCATGGCGAGCACCTGGGTGCCAGGGCCGCCGAGGAACGCCGGTGTGACGTAGAAGCCGAGCGACAAGATGAACACGAGCAGCACACCAGCCCAGGAGCCTGACTTCAGGCTCGGCAGGATCAGTCTCCGGAGCACGAGACCCTCGGAGGCACCGAGACTCCGAGCAGCGCGCACCTGAGCTGGGTCGAGCGCCTGCAGCGAGGCGTAGATCGGCAGCACCATGTACGGCAGCATGATGTGCACCATCGGGGGCAGCAACCCCGGCATGGTCTGGTAGAGGCCGGTGCCGTCCTCATCGAGGTGGAGCCACTTGGCGACGTTGTCCAGCGCGCCGTTGGGCTGCAACGCGATCACCCAGCCGTAGGTGCGCACCAGCAAGGAGATCCAGAAGGTCAAGAACAAGATCCCGAACAGGGTCTTGCCGACGGCCGGCGGCGCCAGACCGACGGCAAGTGTGAACAACAGACCGCACACCCAGGTCACCACCGTGACCAGCACCGCCAGTACGAGTGTCTTGACGACCGAGTCGGTCACCAGCGAGCTCTGCATCGGGTGGCTGACCACACCGACGACGCCGTTGTCTCGGATGGCCACCCAGAAGGTCACCACCACCGGTCCGAGCAGGCCGACGAGGAGAAGCAGAGCGGGCGGCAGCAGCAGCCAGCTGCCACCGGTGCCACCTGACCTGCGACGGCCGGTCAAGGCAGCGGATGCTACGGACGCGGTCTGCGTCACTGACCGACCCAGGAGAAGAACCGGTCGACGTACTCCACGTCCTGGCCGGCCGCCTGCTCCGTGTCGACGACCGCTGCCTTGCCGCGGTTCTCGTCGGAGTTGGGCATCAGCGCCAGCTCGTCGTCGTCGAAGGCGTCGAAGGCCTGCGAGACGTTCGGTCCGAGGTAGAGCTGCTTGCCGACCTCGGCCTGCAGCGTCGGGTGCGACATGAAGTCGACGAGGGCGTTGGCGGCGTCCATGTTCGGCGCGTTCTGGGTCAGCGGGAAGGCACCCCAGGGGTAGAGGACGGCCTGCTCGTACGTGAAGTCCCCAGCGCCGTCGTTCTGCAGCTGGATCATCCGGCTGTTGGCGGTGGCCATCATCGACGCGCTCCCCTGCACGATGTACTGCTGCCCTTGGGCGTAGCTGTCATAGAAGATCAGGTCGCCCTTGATCTGATCGAGCTTGGCGAAGGCGCGGTCGAAGTCCAGTGGGTAGAGGTCGTCGGGAGAGACACCGTCCGCCATCAGTGCGATCTCCGCGGTGCCAGCATAGATCGACTTCGGGAACGCCCGCTTGCCCGGGAACTTCTCGGTGTCGAAGAAGTCGACCCAGGTGGCCGGTGTGCCTTCCAGGTCCTTCGACCAGCCCATCACGACGCTGTAGCCGTAGGAGCCCGCTGCGTAGTCCTGGTACTTCTCGTCGACGAGGTCGCAGCGGCGTACCCAGTCGGCGAGCTTCGCGGGGGCGGTTCCGGCTTGTATCAGACCCACCACCGAGTAGCCGTCGAAGTCGATCATGTCCCACTCGGGTGACTTCGAGGCCACCATGTTGAGGTACTTGCCGTAGTCCCACGGCGCGTCGACGACGTTCGCGCCGGACAGCTTCTGGAACGGGGTGAACTCGATGCTGTGGCGCAC
>JACCVA010000339.1 GCA_013698435.1 Nocardioidaceae bacterium
TACCTGGCTTTTATTTTCTTTTTCCTGAAAAGTTTTTGCTGTTGCTGCTAAACTTGCACTCATAATAGTAGCTGTTGTTATAAATTTTCTACGATTTTGTTTCTTCATGTAAATACTTAATAAAAATACAAGCAAAGTAAATTATTAAAACTTGTATTCTTTAAACTAAAGTTTTTTTTTCTTACAGACCTCTAATTCTCACCTGTTATACAATTTGCATATACAGGATATATAAGAAGTCTTTTTAATATCTATTCCTTTAAAATGCCACAGAAGAAAAAGTTTGCCGTACTTATTTAAACTTAATGGGAGCTTAGACTGATAATATAATGAGACTATTTAAAATTATGAAAATAATACGATGAAAGCATTGTAGATAATCCTTTGTATATCAAAAGCTATCTTAACAAAAGCGATAAATGCTTTTTAACAAGGCTACAAATAGTTAGTGTAATGAGGTTAAGGACGAGAATTTAATACGTATTATATTCGACAGGGATGGTAAAAAATCACGAGGATATAAAATAGTACATTATTAATACTATAGCTTATGCACCAAAAATAGAAAAATTAAAAACGGTATAAGTATAAGTAGTGTCTGCAAGAAAACTCTCCCTTTTGTTCGTTAAGCCATGATTATTTTTAACCTAGCCATAAATTTATTTTTAAAGGATAATAGTTTTATGCAAATTGATCATTGATATTAATAAACTTAATAATTTAAATAGCAGTTTTTATTATCATGAACATACTGCTGCTCTGGATAGCTTTTTTAAAGATATCTTTTACCCTTAGGCTGCTTGTTTCAGCCTTCGTTTTTCTCTTTTGGCTTCTTCTGCCTGCTCTTTTGCTTTGAGCACATTTCCAAGTATGTGCAGGTTGTAAGCCAAAACACTTAATCCCACACATCGTTTATACCCACGCAGTCCTTTGTCCATACATCTGTTAAGACCATGATGCTCTAACATATTGATACTGCTTTCCACCGCACTATGTGCATTGCGAAGCTTTTTAAATGCAGGCTTGCTTTCGCGTTCTTTATCTTCCTTGTTGTGACGGCCTCTTTTAGGAAGTATCACCTGCTCTATTGATGCCCCTTGAAGAGTTGTTTGATTGTCTTTGCTCCAAAAGCCTTTATCAAAGCTGTGGCTGTAAAGCTTTGTGCCGTCGAAGTTCTTTTTTATTCTTTCACATAAGTCACTTACCTGTTTGGCATCCTTTTGCTTTTCCATCACTTTGTAGTCTACTATAAACTGATGCTGATCAGTAGTAATGAGCACAAGGTGACCAAGTTCTACTTTCTTATTAAGCTTGCCCTTGCTTATCCATTCGGTATGTTCTTCAAAAAGGGACAATATCTTTTCTTCTGCAGCGATTTGTTCTCCTTTTAGCAATCGACGCTCTATCTGGTCTGTAAACTTTGTTACATAATTTTTATAATGTTCAAGGCTTATAATGATTGACAATATTTGCTTTTCATTGCCTGGGCTTAGCGGCGGGGTTTTTATAAGTTCCTCAACCCTTTCTTTGAGCAGCCTTGCCTGCAGCAGATATTGCTTTACATATTGTTTCTTTTGCTGCTCATTTTTGCCTTTAAATACATGCTGGGAAGTAGCCCTGAAGATGCTCTTAAGACTTTTCCGAAGATTTTTTATTTTTCGCCAGCCTTTTATCTCAGTTATTTCCAGCAACTTCTCTATCATATCCAAACACTTGCGCAGGCTGTCCCAGAGTAAATTAAGGTCAGTGGGAAAATGTACATTGGTTTCCACCGCATAGCTGTCCGTTTTTAGTTTGAGTGCCTCATCTTCTTTTTTTTTAACCAACTTATGTCCCGCATCTGCTACCAGCAGGTTAATCTCATGCAGTAATGCTTCATCAATTAAACTTACATTGTCTAATATGGTTTGATAAGCAAATTCTATTTTCTCCTCTTCGATAAAGGCAGTAGCATGAACGCCCATTACCCGACGAACCAGTTCATGATGATTAGACCAGGTTTCAAGGGTATCCCAATTTGTACCACAGGCATGGCGCACTACGGCCAGAACAAGTATGTGCCATAGATCCATTCCCTTTCTGCCTGTTTTCTTTTTGCCGCTGCATATCTTTTTTTCCAAAAGGGCAAAGACTTTTTCATTTAGTTCAGGAGTAACGAAAATATACTGCAGAGCCATTAACACAGGCGGTAATTCATCACGGCTCTTCAAGGGAAACTTAACATCAGAAATAGCTACAGTACGAAGGTTCATTTGTTGCTCAAAACGCTGCCTCATGAAAGAAGTTTTATAGCGAATAATCAGCAAAAAAACAGCCCGAAAAGCTACATTCACACCGTGTTGATAAATATTCGGTAGCTACTTTTATTCACAAGTAATTGAAATAGAATGAATAATAAGTTTTCTTTCCGACACTAA
>JACCVA010000343.1 GCA_013698435.1 Nocardioidaceae bacterium
AGAGCGTCACGTCATGGGTGGCACGCAGCAGGTGGGCAGCGGTGAGGCCGGAGACTCCGGCACCGACGACGGCGACACGGGGGCGAGGGCTGTGAGTCACGGGCACATCTGTTGATTCGTCACCGTGACACCCTTGGATTGCCCGTCAGCGTCCGCGCATGGCCTGGCGGGCAGCCTTCATGCTTGTAGGCATCGGACCTTTGGGGACCGGCAGCTGAGGCCGCATGGCGTCGAGGGCCTTGAGCCGTTGCAGCAGGTCGGTGATCTCGTGCGGCTCGATGTTGCGGGGGAGCTTCATGATGTGTTTGGACAGTTTCTTCACCGAGATCACACCGTCGCCTTCGTCGTCAGCCGCCACGATGTCGTAGATCGGTGCCTGCCCGACGACGCGGGCGTGCTTCTTCTTCTCGACCGCAAGCAGGTTGCGCACGCGTTGGGGGTTGCCCTCGCCCACCAGGATCACCCCTGGCCGGCCGACCACCCGGTGCACGATGTCCTGGTTTTTGGTGACGGCGATGCCGGGCTGCGTGTGCCAGCCCCGGCGCAGCACGCCGAGGGCGGCAGCAGCGGCGCCAGGCTGACCTTCGAGCTGCTTGTACGCCGACCGCTCCGCACGACGGCTGAACACGATGAGCGCGGCAAGCAAACCTGCCGGGATACCGGTGATGACCCCGGCGATGGGGTGCAGGAAGTACCAGAAGAGACCGCCGACGACGAGGGCGACACCGAGGAACCAGGCGAGGCAGACAATCCCGACCCGCTTGTCGTGCTGGCGGGTGATCTTGTAGCCGGCGCGCAGCCGCTTGAGGGTGCTCTCCTTCTTGGGCGTGCTGCTCCCTGCGGCAGCTGCCTTCTTCGCCATCTCGTCAACCTCTGGTCGTGGGTCAGTC
Organism: Nocardioidaceae bacterium; assembly: GCA_013698435.1. Lineage (GTDB taxonomy): Bacteria > Actinomycetota > Actinomycetes > Propionibacteriales > Nocardioidaceae > JACDHG01. The sequence continues at coordinate 891 of JACCVA010000343.1, forward strand.
CCGTCGTAGGAGCGGGATCAGGCCGATTGTTCGCTCAGCTGCATCGCTAAACTCTTGCCTCGGGAGACGAGTGCCTGCTGGTAGAGGCGGCCCGCACGGTACGACGAGCGCACGAGCGGGCCGCTCATCACCCCGGCGAAACCGAGGGAGGTCGCCTCGGCCTCGAGCTCGAGGAACTCCTCGGGCTTGACCCACCGCTCGATCGGGTGGTGGCGCAGCGACGGCCGCAGGTACTGCGTGATCGTGATCAGCTCGGTGCCGACCGACCGCAGGTCCTCCAGCGCACCGGTGATCTCCTCGCGCGTCTCGCCCATGCCGAGGATCAAGTTGGACTTGGTGACCAGACCCACCGCGCGGGCCTGCTCGAGCACGTCGAGCGACCGCTCGTAGCGGAACCCCGGCCGGATGCGACGGAAGATCCGCGGCACCGTCTCGATGTTGTGTGCGAAGACCTCGGGGGCTGCCTCGAAGAGCTGGTCGAGGAAGCCCGGGTGGCCGCTGAAGTCGGGCGCGAGCATCTCGACGCCGACGCCGGGGTTGAGCTCGTGGATCTTGCGGATCGTCTCGGCGTACAGCCAGGCGCCTTCGTCCTCGAGGTCGTCACGGCAGACGCCCGTGACGGTCGCGTAGCGCAGCTGCATCTGCTGCACACTCTCGGCGACGCGCAGCGGCTCTCCGACGTCGAGCGGCTCCGGTTTGCCGGTGTCGATCTGGCAGAAGTCGCAGCGGCGGGTGCACTGGTCGCCGCCGATGAGGAAGGTCGCCTCGCGGTCCTCCCAGCACTCGAAGATGTTGGGGCAGCCGGCTTCTTGGCAGACGGTGTGCAGTCCCTCGCGCTTCACCAGCGCCTGGAGCTGCTGATACTCCGGGCCCATCGTGGCGCGGGTCTTGATCCACGACGGCTTCTTCTCGATGGGGGTCTCGGCGTTGCGCACTTCGAGACGCAGCAGCTTGCGGCCTTCGGGGACGATCGTCACGGCCCCAGCCTACGCGGTGGCTGCCCGCCCGCGAATTGCGGGAAAGCACCTGCCCGAACCGGCGTGTCGACCCTGCAGTTCCCCGCAACTCGCGGGAAGGGGGAGGGGGTCAGGGGACGTCGCGGCGGCGGAAGATCAGCAGCGAGAGACCGAGCAGCACGGCGGTGAGCACGCCGAAGTACACCGCCGAGTCGAGCAGTGTGAGCTTCTCGACGGTCGGTCTGCACTCGTCGAAGCACTGGTCGGGGTAAAGGGTGATCTCGTAGCCGTCCTGGATCCAGGCGAAGGTGTTGTTGGACACCAGCCACGGCTCGACCCGCGGGAAAAACCCACGGAGGAACGCCTCACCGATCACCGAATAGGCGAGCATCATCCCCAGCACCACAACCGTGTGCCGCACCGCCATCGTGATGGCATAACCGGCGAGGCCGGCCACTGCGGTGAACGCGACGACGCGCAGTCCGGTCTCGCTGAGGTCGCGGCTGAACCCGTCGGGGAGCGGGGTTTCGCTCCACGCCTGGTAGGCGAGCAGGATGCCGGTCCAGACCAGCGTGAACACCAGCAGCCCCAAGACTGCTGTGGCGGCCCCGATCGCGACGGCCTTGGCGGTCCAGACCTGGTTGCGTCGCGACTCGAAGAGCAGCTGGGTGCCGACAGACCCGGCCGACCATTCGGCGCCGATCATGGTGGCTCCGATGAGCACGGCGATCACACCGGTGAAGAGGGCGATGCCCAGCGGCAGGTCTCGCGAGAGGTTGACGGGGTCGAGCGGCTGCCGGTTGAGGAACCATTCCGCCCGAGGCTTGAGTGCCTCCGCGCAACTGGCGTCCGATGGGGTGGGCCCGAGATAGTCTTGCGGGTTGCGCTCGCACCGCCGGATCTCGCGGGCGACGTACGGCTGCTTCGCCTCCCTGTCGGCCCGTGCCTGGGCAGCAGCGAGCTCCGAGGCGGGAACGGGCCGGTCTGACCAGAGCTGGTTGCCGAGCAGGATGGCGGCGATGACAAACGCTCCGGCGATGAGCACGGCGATCGCGCGCCGCGAGCGCAGCCGGGTGAGCTCGACCAGCACCAGCTTCACAACGTCTCCTGCCGGTCGGCCTCGGTGAGCTCGAGGAACACCGTCTCGAGGTCGGCACGCACCGGCGTCAGCTCGTTGACGTACAGCCCGGCGTGAGAGAGCAGCTCGGTCAAGGCAGCGGGGTCGACGCTGCTGTTGACCACCAGGTGCTCGGTCTCCCGGCGTACGTCGTAGCCCGCCTGCTGCAGCGTGCTGGCGCCGGCCGCGAGGTCGGCAAGACCGACCCGTACGCCGGTGGACGCGCGGGCGCCGACGACCTCCGTGACAGGACCGGACGCGAGCAGGCTGCCGTGGCCGATGATGGAGACGCCGTCGCAGACCTGCTGCACCTCCGCAAGGATGTGCGAGCTGAGCAGCACCGTCACCCCGGACTCGCCCAGGGTGCGGATCGTCTCGCGGATCTCGCGGATGCCGGACGGGTCGAGGCCGTTGGTCGGCTCGTCGAGGATGAGCAGCTCGGGGTCCTTGAGCAGCGCCCCGGCGATCGCCAGCCGCTGCTTCATGCCGAGCGAGTAGCTGCGGTAGCGGTCCTGGTCACGCCCGGTCAGACCGACCGTGTCGATGACCTCGTCGACCTTGGAGCGTCCCTCACCGATGGTCCGGGCCAGGAGCATCAGGTTGTTGCGACCGGTGAAGCCCGGCATGAACTTCGGCTGCTCGACGATCGCGCCGACCCGGCGTACCACCGTAGGCAGCTGTTTCGGCACCTCATGCCCGAACAGCATCATGCGTCCGCTCGAGGCCCGGGCAAGGCCGAGCAGCATCCGGATCGTGGTGGTCTTGCCCGAGCCGTTGGGTCCGAGGAACCCGTGCACACCACCACGCGGGACCTCGAGCGAGAGCCCCTTGACCGCCACGAACCGCCCCTTGCGGCTGCGGTACTCCTTGCGCAGATCGGTCGTCTCGATGACGAGCTCGGTCACGTCTCCCCCGGACTGTCGATGTCGCCACGACAATAGTGCCGCGCGTCGACACTAGTTGAGCGACGTCGCTCACCTGGTTCGACGCGCGAGGCTCGCAGAAGGTTGCCTCTCAGGAGGCGCGGTAGCGCAGCGACCGCGGGCCGCGGCGCCAGGACTCACTGAAGCGACAGCGCCGGCTCGACCGAGGGGAGGTCGGGGGAGCGGTCGTACGCCGACCACGACAGCAGCTCGGTCAGGTGCCGCTCGACCTGGGGGAGCGCGTCGGAGACCGTGACGTCGCGGTCGAGCTCGGCGCTGAGGCTGGTGACGTCCGCGTCACTGATGCCGCAGGGAACGATGGCGTCGAAGCGTCGCAGGTCACAGTTGCAGTTGAGCGCCAGTCCGTGCATGGTCACGCCCTTCGAGACACGCACTCCGAGCGCGGCGATCTTGCGCTCGCGGCGGTTGCCTGCGGCTGCCAGCCAGACGCCGCTGCGGCCCCTCACCCGTCCGGTGGCGACGCCGAGGTCGGTGCAGGAGCGGATCAACGCCTCCTCCAGCCTTCGGATGTAGTCGACGACGTACACATGGGCCGGCAGCTTGACGATCGGGTATCCGACGAGCTGCCCTGGGCCGTGCCAGGTGATCTTGCCGCCCCGGTCGACCTCGACGACCGGTGTGCCGTCGATGGGTCGGTCGGCCGGGTCGGTGCGTTTGCCCGCGGTGTAGACCGACGTGTGCTCGAGCAGTACCGCGACATCGTCGATGTCGTCGGCGACACGCTGCGAGTGCAGCTCGCGCTGGTGCTCCCATGCCTTCTCGTAGTCGACCGCTTCGACGCCGAACCCTCCGTGCTGGAAGGTCAGGCTGGTCAAGCGGACGCTCCCTCCATCAGACCGGGAGTGCCCGGTCGTGCAAACCTCAGCTGGCTCACTCCAAGGTAGCGCGACGCGAAGCCGGCCTCGCAGTACGCCAGGTAGAACTCCCAGATTCGCCGAAAGTCCTCGTCGAACCCCATCGGCCGGATCTTCTCCCAGTTGGCGTTGAAGCTCTCGCGCCACCGGTGCAGCGTCTCGGCGTAGTGCAGACCGAGCTCGCGTCGGTCGGTGAGCTGCAGGTCGGTGTGCGTGGCGCAGACCTCCTCGATCGCCTGCAGCGAGGGGATGAGGCCGCCGGGGAAGATGTACTTCTGGATCCAGCCGTAGGAGTTGCGGGTCTCGAGCATGCGCTCGTGGCTCATCAAGATGGCCTGGATAGCCGCCCGGCCGCCCGGAGCCAGGTGCCGGTCGATCGCGGAGAAGTAGCTCGGCCAGAACTCGGCTCCGACCGCTTCGATCATCTCGATGCTGACGATGGCGTCGAACTCGCCCTGCACGTCGCGGTAGTCGACGATCTGGATCGAAGCGAGGTCGTCGAGGCCGAGGTGCTTGATCCGGTCGGTGCCCAACTCGGCCTGTTCCTGGGAGAGCGTGATCGACGTGACCGTCGCGCCACGCTCCGCCGCGCGGATCGCCAGCGATCCCCAACCCGAACCGATCTCCAGCACGCGAGTGCCCTTGCCGACCTGCGCGTAGTCCAAGATGCCGTCCAGCTTGCGCAGCTGCGCATCCTCGAGCGACTCATGCGCGAAGTCGTCGAACCACGCAGACGAGTACGTCATCGTCTCGTCGAGGAAGAGCTGGAACAGGTCGTTCGACATGTCGTAGTGCGCTTCGATGTTGGTGCGTGCACCGTCGCGGGTGTTCGTCGTGTGGTGGGGCAGTCGGCGGTCGATGACCCGGCGGAGCTTCCGCAGCGGTGCCGGGACGAGGGTGGCCAGCCGCGCCGCGAACGGCGTCAGCAGGTCGGCGAGGTCGGTGTCGGGTCCGGTGGTCCAGTCGCCGGCGACGTAGGACTCCCCGAAGCCCATCTTCAGGTCGCTGCCCATCCGGCGGTAGAACTCGGCTGGGTCGACGAGCGCGAACTCCGGTGTCCCCGGGGTCGTAGGTCCCCAGGCAGTTCCGTCAGGGAAGGTGAAGCGGACGGCGACCCGCTTGCTCGCAGCCTTGAAGATGCCTTCCGCGATACGCGGCGCGACCGCGTCGTACAGCTTGCTCACGCTCCATTGCTCCTTGGTTCGGCGCTCCCGGCGGTCACCAAGGTTAGAGGCAGCGGTGACGCTTCGCAGGAGAGAGGAGGCTCCTCGTCGGGAGTGATTCGTCACCGACGCGGCGTCGGTTTGGTCAGGCGGCCGCACCGGGCCCTGTGGACAACGGCAACCGGCCACACCTCAGGTGCGGCAGGCTGTCGAGATGGACCAGCCGCGGCATCGCACGTCGTTCGTCTTCGCGACCCGACGGTCGTGGGCTCCCGGCCGGCGCGGGCGGTGGGCGGCGGTGGCGCTCGTGGTCACGCTGGCGGTCGCGACGGTGGTAGCTGTCGGCGCTGGCCGCCCACGCGACACGGTGCTGGGCGGGGGTGCGACGACGTCGCTGTGGCAGGCGTCGGAGCGCCCCGCACCCTCGGCGTATCCGAAGCAGTCGGTGCCGATGCGACGGGAGGCGCGCTGGGTGAGCGTCGTGAGCGGCCTCGACTCCGTCCGGGAACGGGCGTGGCGGACTGGGCGACCGGCGCTGTTGCGGACGGTCTACGTCGAGGGGTCGGCGCCGCTCGAGCGTGACCAGCACATGCTGCGCGCGTACGCCGAACGTGGGCTGCGAGTGTCGGGTGCGTCGCTGGAGCTTGAGCGCATCCGGGTAGTGGCACGTCAGCCGGGCGTCGTGCGACTCGTGCTGGTCGACGAGCTCGACCGGCTCGTCGCCCGGACTCGCAGTGGTGCCACCCGACAGCTGCCCGACGACCAGCCCAGCCGGCACCTGCTCGAGCTTCGGCGGGAGGCAGGCGGCTGGCAGATTGCGGCCGTCTGGGCGCAGTGAACCGCAGGCTCAGCTGCGGTAGGCGGCGGTGACCTGGTCGACGATCGTCGGCTGCTGGAACTCATACCCTGCCTCGATCAGCCGGGTGGGAGCGGCGTTGATGCTCCCGAGGACCTCACCGCTCAGCTCGCCCGCAACGGTCCGCAGGGCCGATCTGGGCACCCTCACGAGGGTGGGGCGACCCAGCACGTGCCCCATCGCGTCGGTGAACTCCGCGTTGGTGGCAGCGACCGGGGCGACCAGGTTGAACGGGCCGTCGAGGCTGCCGTCGGTGGCCAGCCGGGCGACGGCGCCGCAGTAGTCATCGAGGGAGATCGTCGGGAAGAACTGGCGACCGTCGCCGATCTTGCCGCCCACGCCGAGGCGGAAGGGGATCTGGATTTTCTGGAGCGCACCGCCTGCCCTGTGGAGGACGACACCCGTGCGCAGACGAACGACGCGGGCGCCGGCATCCGCCGCCGGCTGGGTCGCGGCCTCCCACTGCTTGACGACGTCCGCCAGGAATCCGGTCCCCGCCGCCGAGGACTCGTCGACGCGTTCGTCGCCGCGGTCACCGTAGTAGTTGATACCGCTGGCGTTGACGAGCGCGGGCTTGCCGGCGCTGGCGGCGATCGCCGCCGCGATGGTGCCGGTGGTCTCGAGCCGGCTCTGGAGAATTGTCTTCTTGTACGCGGTGGTCCACGGCCACCGAGCGATCGGCGCACCGCCGAGGTTGATAACGGTGTCCGCGCCCTCAAGGGAGGCGGCGTCGAGGTCGCCGGCGGCAGGGTCCCATTGGATCTGGTCTGCCGCCTGCGGTGATGAACGAACAAGCTGTTTGAGGTCGTGGCCGTCGGCCGTCAGCCGCCGGCGCAACGCAGTACCAAGAAATCCTGAGGCCCCCGCGACAATGATCTTCACGACCCCATCCTGCCTGAACCGTGTCGGCGGCATCGGGGGGCGCCCGTCACTACGATCGGGGCATGTCGATCTATGGCGT
>JACCVA010000390.1 GCA_013698435.1 Nocardioidaceae bacterium
CTTCGGCCAGCTGGCGACCGGTGCTGGCACATTCGGCGGCAGGCGCGTCGGTCGGGACGGCCAGGTAGCTCCGGTCCCCCGACCAGCCCGCCTGGTCGAGCAGGAAGGCGCCGAGGGTCAGGCTCAAGGGCAGGGTGCGGTCCGGGCCGCCGGCGGTCGATGCGACGCCGTACGGCGCAAACGTGCCGCCGTTCCGACTCCCCCACCGACCCGCGGCGTCGGCGCCGGCCACCACGATGATCTGCGCCGGTGCGTCGGCGAGAAGGTCGGCGACCGCCGCGGTGACGTGGTCGCGAAGTGTCTCGACGGCTGCAGGTGCACCGGGAGCGAGTGCCGGGACCAACAGCGGCGCCTGCGGACACACGGTGGCGGCGATGAGCACACGCCGACCCTACTGAGCACACTCGAGAGCCGTAGGCGCTGCCCGCAGCCCGGCGGCGGGCCTCCTAAGGTGAGCGGGTGACTGATCGCTTTTGTGTGGTTCCGGCTGCGTACATGCTGCTTCGCCGCGACGACGAGGTGCTGCTCCAGTTGCGCCAGGGCACGGGGTACATGGACGGCCACTGGGCGGCCGCGGCTGCCGGGCATGTCGAGGACGGCGAGTCGGTGTTCGCAGCGGCCTGCCGCGAGGCGCTGGAGGAGCTCGGTGTCACCGTGGACCCGTCCGACCTCGTCGCGCTGACGTCGATGCACCGCACGCACGGCAACGGGCGAGCGGTCGACGAGCGGGTCGACTGGTTCTTCGAGTGCCGACGGTGGACGGGCGAGCCGCGGCTGCTGGAGACCGACAAGGCTGCCGACCTCCGGTGGTTCGCCCTCGGCGCGCTGCCCGAGCCGGTGGTGCCGCACGAGTGGGCGGTGCTCGACCGGCTGCGCTCGGGCCGCCTCCCGCCGGTCATCACCCACGGCTTCTGACCCCGCTGACCGCCGCGTCCGGTCGGCGTACCTCACCCGGCGTTTGCCATGTCAACAATGCAGATGGCTTGTTCACATGGCAGATCTGCCATGTGAACAGATCAACTGGTTTGTTCACATGGCAAACGCCGGGGGGTGCCTTGGTGCGGGCGGAAACGCCGGGGGGTGCCTTGGTGCGGACGCGTCAGTCGGCGAGGTTGCAGGGGGCGACAGGGGTAGCTGCGAGGGGGGCCGGGGCACCGACGGTCGGCAGGCCGAGCGAGACTGCTCCGGCGGCTCGCGCCGAGGGCTCGGTTGTTCGTGCTTCCCACGCGTCGCCGGCTCGGGTACGCCGAACCAGTCGCACCGGCTCGTCGCTGACCAGGTGATGGGGCGCGGCGTGCGTCACGGTCGCGGTGACCATGTCGCCCGGCCGGACCTCGACCGGCGTACCAGTGAGCCTGGCACTGCTGTCGGCATGTTCATCCGGGGTGAAGTGCACGAGCCGGTTGTCACGGGCGCGGCCGGAGAGCCGGGCGGTCGCGGCATCCTTGCGCCCTTCACCCTCGCTGACGAGCACCTCGACCTCGTGGCCCTCGAACCGCTGGTTCTCCGCCCAGGTGATCTCGTTCACGAGCGCGACGAGGCGCTCGTAGCGCGCCTGGACGACCTCGCGCGGCAGCTGGTCGGGCATCGTCGCCGCGGGTGTGCCGGGCCGCTTGGAGTACTGGAACGTGAACGCCCCGCTGAACCGGGCTTCCCGCACCAACGACATGGTGTCGTCGAAGTCGGCCTCGGTCTCACCCGGGAAGCCGACGATGATGTCGGTGGTGATGGCGGCGTCCGGCATCGCGGTCCGCACACGGTCGAGGATCCCGACGTAGCGGTCGCGGCGGTACGAGCGCTTCATCGCCTTCAGCATCGCGTCCGAGCCGGACTGCAACGGCATGTGCAGCGACGGCATCACGTTGGGCGTCTCGGCCATCGCCGCGATCACGTCGTCGGTGAAGTCTCGGGGGTGCGGCGAGGTGAACCGCACCCGTTCCAGGCCGTCGATCTCACCGCAGGCCCGCAGCAGCTTGCCGAACGCCAGCCGGTCGCCGAACCCGACGCCGTAGGAGTTGACGTTCTGCCCCAGCAGCGTCACCTCGATCACGCCCTCGGCAACAAGCGCCTCGATCTCGGCCAGCACGTCACCGGGACGGCGGTCCTTCTCGGTGCCGCGCAAGGCCGGGACGATGCAGAACGTGCAGGTGTTGTTGCAGCCGACACTGATCGCCACCCAGGCGGCGTACGCCGACTCGCGCCTCGCCGGCAGCGTCGACGGGAACACCTCGAGCGACTCGAGGATCTCGACCTGCGCCTCGTCATTGATGCGCGCCCGCTCGAGCAACGCCGGCAGCGAGCCGATGTTGTGGGTGCCGAACACGACGTCGACCCAGGGCGCACGCCGGGTGATCTCACTGCGGTCCTTCTGGGCCAGGCACCCGCCGACGGCGATCTGCATACCCCGGCGCTTTGCCTTCACCGACGCGAGGTGACCGAGGTTGCCGTAGAGCTTGTTGTCGGCGTTCTCTCGTACCGCGCACGTGTTGAAGACGACGACGTCGGCGACGTCTCCGTCGTCGACCCGGTCGTAACCGGCGTCCTCGAGCAGCCCCGACAGCCGCTCGGAGTCGTGCACGTTCATCTGGCAGCCGTACGTGCGGACCTGGTAGGTCCGCCCGCCGGCGGAGTCAGTCGAAGAACC
>JACCVA010000394.1 GCA_013698435.1 Nocardioidaceae bacterium
GTTGCCGCGGTTGCTGCCGGCCCTGCTGCACGCGATCGGGTTGCCACTGCTGCTGTTGCTGCGGCGATAGCCATCGAACCGGGCTCCCACGTGTGAGGCACCGAGGACCGGATCCAGTGAAACTGACGCGACGACGGCGCTGCCGCCTCGCTACGATCGACGGGCAGGCTGCCCGTCACCCGACGGTGCCAGCCCGGTCTGAGGAGAACCACGTGCCCGAGCTCACTGTCACCGTCGTCAGCGCCATCGAGCCTGCCGAGCGGACCGTGACGACGGGTACGAAGGCGTGGGAGCTCTTCGTTGACGACTCGCATGTCATCGCGGCACGCATCGGTGGGCAGCTGCGCGACCTGTCCTGGGAGCTCGCCGACGGTGACGAAGTCGAGCCCGTGGCCCTCGACTCGCGCGACGGCCGAGACATCTTGCGTCACTCGACCGCGCACGTCATGGCGCAGGCTGTGCAGGAGCTGCATCCCGGCGCGAAGCTGGGTATCGGGCCGCCCATCGCCAACGGCTTCTACTACGACTTCGACGTGACAGAACCGTTCAAACCGGCCGACCTCGACGCGATCGAGTCGAAGATGCGCAAGATCATCAAAGAGGGCCAGAAGTTCGACCGCCGAGTCGTCTCCGAGGAGGGCGCGCGCGCCGAGCTGGCAGCCGAGCCCTACAAGCTCGAGCTGGTCGGGCTCAAGGGGCCGCAGGACGCCGAGGGGGCAGAGGTAGAGGTCGGTGGAGCAGAGCTCACTATCTACGACAACCTCAAGCGCGACGGATCGCTGGCCTGGAAGGACCTGTGCCGTGGGCCGCACCTGCCCACCACCAAGCGCATCCCGGCATTCAAGCTGATGCGCTCGGCGGCGGCGTACTGGCGCGGCGACGAGAGCAACCCGCAGCTGCAGCGCATCTACGGCACCGCCTGGGAGAGCAAGGACGCGCTCGACGCGCACCTCGAGAGCCTGGAGGAGGCCGCGCGTCGCGACCATCGGCGGGTGGGTGCCGACCTCGACCTGTTCAGCTTCCCCGACGAGATCGGATCCGGCCTCGCGGTCTTCCATCCCAAGGGCGGCGCGCTGCGCAAGGAGATGGAGGACTACTCGCGACGCAGACACGTCGAGGGCGGTTACGACTTCGTCTACAGCCCCCACATCACCAAGGCCTCGCTGTTCGAGACCTCGGGACACCTGGACTGGTACGCCGAGGGCATGTACCCGCCGATGCACGTGGACGAGGAGCGCGACGAGCACGGCGAGGTCAAGAAGCCCGGCCAGGACTACTACCTGAAGCCGATGAACTGCCCGTTCCACTGCCTGATCTACCGCTCCCGCGGCCGGTCCTACCGGGAGCTGCCGCTTCGGCTGTTCGAGTTCGGCTCGGTCTACCGCTACGAGAAGTCTGGCGTCGTACACGGCCTTACGCGGGTGCGTGGCATGACCCAGGACGACGCCCACATCTTCACGACCCGCGAGCAGCTGGAGGTCGAGCTCGAGCGCGTCCTCGTCTTCGTGCTCGACCTGCTGAAGGACTACGGCCTCGACGACTTCTATCTGGAGCTGTCGACCAAAGATCCGGTCAAGTACGTCGGGTCAGAGGAGCTGTGGGACGAGGCCACCAAGATCCTCGACCGGGTCGGCCAGCAGTCCGGGCTCGAGCTGGTGCCCGACCCGGGCGGTGCCGCGTTCTACGGCCCCAAGATCTCGGTGCAGGCGCGCGACGCCATCGGCCGGACCTGGCAGATGTCGACGATCCAGCTCGACTTCAACGAACCGGAGCTGTTCGGCCTGGGCTACACCGCCGCCGACGGGTCACGGCAACGCCCGGTGATGATCCATCGCGCCCTGTTCGGGTCGATCGAGCGGTTCATCGGAGTGCTCACCGAGCACTACGCCGGTGCGTTTCCGCCGTGGCTGGCGCCGGTCCAGGTGACCGCCATCCCGATCGCCGAGCGCCACGACGACTACCTGAGCGAGCTGGCGACCCAGCTGCGCGCCAGCGGAATCCGGGTCGACGTCGACCGGTCGGACGAGCGGATGCAGAAGAAGATCCGTAACGCCCAGCTGCAGAAGGTCCCGTTCATGCTCATCGCCGGCGACCGTGACGTCGAGGAGCGGGCGGTGTCGTTTCGCTACCGCAGCGGCGACCAGGACAACGGCGTACCGATCGCCGACGCCATCGCGCGGATCGTCGACGCGGTCGACCGACACATCCAGGTATGACCGACGAGGACCCCGGCAAGCAGACCGAGCTCGAGGAGCAGCTCGGCGCCGGAGCCGCTGACCCGTTCCTGCGGCTGTGGACGCCGCACCGGATGGCCTACATCCTGGGGGAGAACAAGCCCGGGTCCGAGGCCGGAGACGCCTGCCCGTTCTGCTCGATCCCATCGATGTCGGACGAGGACGCGCTCATCGTGCGCCGCGGCGACCACGCGTACGCCGTCTTGAACCTCTACCCGTACAACCCGGGCCACCTGATGGTCTGTCCCTACCGCCACGTCGCTGACTACACCGAACTCAATGGCGACGAGGTCGACGGTGTGGCAGCGCTGACCCGGCAGGCGATGGTGGCGGTGCGGACGGCCTCGCAGGCAGCGGGGTTCAACATCGGCATGAACCAAGGGCCGGTCGCCGGCGCGGGAATCGCCGCCCACCTGCATCAGCACGTGGTGCCGCGCTGGGGCGGTGACACCAACTTCATGCCGGTGGTGGGGCACACCCGGGTCCTGCCTCAGCTGCTCCAGGAGACGCGCCGGCTGCTGTCGGAGGCATGGCCGGGCACGTGAGCGTCACCGCAGCGTCGAGACGACCTGCGTGGCTACCACCTTCTCCTCGGGCGTCGTCGCGATGTCGCTGCCCGCGAACCCCGCTGCCGGCACCAAGGTGAAGCGGTAGACGCGGGGCGTCGCCAGCACGACGAGGTCACCGGAGGACTCGTCGCTGGAGTACGCCGCGAGCCC
>JACCVA010000439.1 GCA_013698435.1 Nocardioidaceae bacterium
CATGACCTCCCCGACATGTGGCGGCACGTGGGCGTGGCGGCGCTGACCCTGGCCGGCCTGGCGGTCGCGTCGGTGCTCGGGAGGCGACGCTCGTGAGGGAGCAACCGTGAGGGAGCAGCCGGTCGTCGCCGAGCCGGAGTTCGAGTCGTACTACGGGCGACCGATCCTCAAGCGGCCGGTGTGGAAGCAACCCGACGTGCCCATCTATCTGTTTGTCGGTGGTGTGGCCGGGGTCTCGGCGGTGCTGGCCGAGGGCGCGGCTGTCACCGGCCGCCCCGAGCTGGAGCGGGTGTGCCGGCTGATGGCAGCCGGCGGCGCAGCGGTCGGCACAGTCGCCCTGGTGCACGACCTCGGCCGGCCGTCGCGGTTCCTCAACATGCTGCGGGTATTCAAGCCTACGTCGCCTTTGTCGGTGGGCTCTTGGATCCTGGCGCCGTTCGGCGGCCTCGCCGCGGTGTCGGCGGCCTCGCTGCTGACCGGGCGGCTGCGCCCGGTCGGACGGCTGGCCGGAGCTGGCGCCGCGGTCCTCGGGCCGCCGCTGGCGACGTACACCGCGGCCCTGATCAGCGACACGGCGATCCCTGCCTGGCACGAGGCGTACCGAGAGCTGCCGTTCCTGTTCGCCGGCAGTGCGTCGGCGGCGGCGGGCGGCCTGGCCATGATGGCGACTCCGACCGCGGAGGCAGGCCCGGCGCGGCGGCTGGCCGCTGCCGGCGCGGTCCTCGAGCTGGCCGCGACCGAACGCATCCGCATCCGGCTGGGCGAGCAGCACGAGCCGTACGAGCAGGGCCGCCCCGGTCGGCTGCTGCGTGCCTCCCGGTGGCTGACCGTGGCGGGGGCGGCCGGCACGGTGCTGTCCGGTCGCTCACGGCTGGTGGCGGCGACGTCCGGGCTCGCCCTGGCATCGGCGTCGTTGCTGACCCGGTTCGGGGTCTTCCAGGCCGGGCTGGCCTCGGCCGACGACCCGAAGTACGTGGTCAAGCCGCAGCGTGAACGCATCGCACGGCAGCGTGAGGCCGACCGTACGCTGGTCGGGTGACCGTCGAGCAAACCGTCCGTCTCACTCAGTTCGCCTCCGGAGGAGGGTGCGCCTGCAAGGTGCCGCCTGGTGAGCTCGAGGCGGTGCTCGGCGCGCTGGCCCCGGCCGGCGACACCGGGCACGAGCTGCTCGTGGGCCTGGAGTCGGGAGACGACGCCGCGGTCGTGCGGCTGGACGGTGACCGGGCCGTCGTCACCACCGCCGACTTCTTCACGCCGGTCGTCGACGACGCCTACGACTGGGGCCGCATCGCTGCCGCGAACGCTCTGTCGGACGTCTACGCCATGGGCGGGACTCCGCTGGTGGCAGTCAACCTGCTCTGCTGGCCGCGCGACCGCATCCCGTTCGAGCTCGCGGCGGAGGTGCTGCGCGGCGGCAGCGACATCGCCCGGCGGGCCCGCTGCCACGTCGCCGGGGGGCACAGCATCGACGACCCGGAGCCGAAGTACGGCATGGCCGTCACCGGTGTCGCCCACCCCGACCGGCTGCTGCGCAACGACGCGGCACTGGCCGGGCTGCCGTTGACGCTGACCAAGCCGCTCGGCCTCGGCGTACTCAACAACCGGCACAAGGCGACGGGGGAGTGGTTCGAGGAGGCGGTGGCGGTCATGACACAGCTCAACGGACCGGCCGCGGCCGCGGCGCTGGATCTCGGCATCCGCGCGGGCACCGACGTCACCGGGTTCGGGCTGCTTGGACACCTCTACAAGATGGTGCGCGCCAGCGGGGTGACCGCGGTGGTCGACGCAGCGGCCGTGCCGTACGTCGCCGGGGCGCGCGAGGCGCTGCGCGACGGTTATGTCCCGGGCGGTAGCCGCCGCAACCTCGACTGGGTGCGCCCCCATCTGGAGTCGTCCGTCGACGAGGACGAGCTGCTGCTGCTCGCTGACGCGCAGACGTCAGGTGGCCTGCTGCTCGTCGGCGAGGTACCCGGCCACCCGGTCGTCGGCGAGCTGGTCCCGGCCGGCCTTTCCCCCCTCGTGGTCCGCTGACATCCGCTACGCGATTGCCATGTCAACAAGCCAGCTGCACTGTTCACACGGCAAATCTGCCGTGTGAACAAGCCATCTGCATTGTTGACATAGCAAACGCGGCGCGGTGCTTCGGCGTCCCGGGGCAGCGGCGGAGCGATTAGGTTGGTCGGATGGCAGCCGGTCGGAGCAAGAGCCCTGCGGTGGAGCTAGAGATCGATGACCGGACGGTCCGCATCTCGAACCCGGACCGGGTGTATTTCCCCGCCAGCGGTGCGACCAAGCTCGACCTGGCGCAGTACTACCTGAGCGTCGGCGACGGCGTCGTGCGCGCGCTTCGAGAGCGACCTTGCATGCTGCATCGCTTCCCCGACGGCGTGGCGGGGGAGAAGGTGCACCAGAAGCGGTTGCCGCACGGCGCTCCGCCCTGGGTGGAAACGGTCCGCGTGGAGTTCCCGCGCTACGGACGCCATGCCAACGAGCTGTGCGTCACCGAGGTGGCGAGCGTCATCTGGGCGGTACAGATGTCGACCGTCGAGTTCCATCCCTGGAACTCCCGCAGCGCCGACACCGAGCGTCCAGACGAGTGGCGCATCGACCTCGACCCGATGCCGACGTGCACGTTCGACACGGTCCGCCGCGCCGCGCACACCAGCCACGGGGTCCTCGACGAGCTCGGCGCCGTCGGCTGGCCGAAGACGTCAGGAGGCAAGGGCCTGCATGTCTACGTGCGCATCGAGCCCCGCTGGACGTTCGCCGACGTACGCCGGGCAGCCCTCGCATTCGCGCGCGAGGTCGAGCGAAGGTCCGGCGGAGACGTGACCACCACCTGGTGGCGCAAGGACCGTGCACCTGACCAGCTCTTCGTCGACTACAACCAGAACGCCCGCGACCACACGATCGCGTGCGCGTACTCGGTGCGTGGCGTGCCCGAGGCGACCGTCTCGACCCCGATCAGGTGGGACGAGATCGACGACGCGCTGCCTTCGGACTTCACCATCGCCACAGTTCCCGAGCGGTTCGCGGCGCTCGGCGACCTGCACGCGGGCATCGACGATGCGGCGTTCTCCCTGGAGCCCTTGCTGGAGTGGTCCGAGCGCGACGAACGGGCCGGCGCAGTCGAGCCGCCTGCTCCCCACGAGTGAGCGCCACTACCTCGAACAACTCACCCTCACCCACCGGCTGCCCCATCGTCGAGCAGCCTCGGCACGGAGGTGAGGCATCTGGGCCGGTGAACCTCTCAGCGTTTAGGCTCTGCGCACAATGGGACTGTTTCCGCACTACCAGGCGACACCGGGCGCGGTGTACGAGGCCGCCGCCCAGACAGAGGCGAAGGCCAAGCCGATCGCGTCGACGCGCGGTGCCGTCCTGTCCAGGCACGCCCACGCGATGGCAGCACCAGTGGCGTCCTCAAGCCACCGCTGAGCGCTGCCGACCAGCGCTGTCGGGGCCCGGCTGCGCGTGAGAGTATCCGAGAACCACGGTCGAGGTGCGAGGAGAAACCCGATGTCCAGCCCCTGCTC
>JACCVA010000454.1 GCA_013698435.1 Nocardioidaceae bacterium
CCCACCATCAGGTACGCCGCCCGGAAGAGGGCGCCGGAACGCGCAGCGGCAAACTCGGCGAAGGCTGCGGTGTCTCGGTGTGCCATTGCTGCCCTTTCCGTGGTCCGGAGACGGTTCGCCTCACACCTCTCCGACGAGATGGCGACCGGAAATGGTTGGGTGCAGTCTCCCGCACCTTGTCGTGGTGGCGCGCCCACTTCGGTGCGCCCCGATGACCACGCGTCCGGTCAGGAGAAGCGGCGTCGGCCCTGCCGGGCACGCAGGTAGTCGGCCACGACGTACTCGCCGAGCCGGTCGAGCCCGGGCGTCAGCACCCGGCCACCGTTGCGCCGGGCGACGGCATCCACGAAACGCGCAAGGCCAGGGTCGTCGCCCAGGAGGAAGAAGTTGAGCGTCGCGCCCAGCCGCGTCATCGCATCCACCTCGGCGACGGTCGCCTGCACGGTCTCGGGCAGCGGCGGCCAGTGGAAGGTCGGGAAGCCGTCGCTGTCGAGGTGCGCCGTCGGTTCTCCGTCGGTCACCACGAGCACCACCGGCTCCGCGTCGGGGTGGCGGCGCAGATGACGCGCGGCGAGCTTGAGCGCATGCTGCAGGTTCGTCCCCTGCACCCAGTCCGGTGCGACCTCTGCCAGCTCGATCGGACTGAGCCGCCGAGCGGTGCGGTCGAAGCCGATGATCTGCAGGGCGTCGCCACGGAAGCGGGTCGACACCAGGTGGGACAGCGCCAGCGCGGTCTGCTTCATCGGCTGCCAGCGGTCCTCGGTGATCATCGAGAACGACAGGTCGACGCACAGCGCGACCGCCGCCTGCGTACGCCGTTCGGTCTCGGCCACGACGAAGTCCTCCACCGCAAGCGGCGCAGCTGTGGAAGGCGCTCCGGCAGCGGTCGCCGGCCCGGCCGCGCGTCGCAGCACTGCATTGTGCACGGTGCGGACCGCGTCGATCGGCCGTTCGTCCCCGAACGTCCACGGCAGGAAGGCTCCGGTGCGTTCGTCGGCCGCACCGAACCGTTGGTCGTCGTGGTCCCCGCGGCCCGAGGCGTCGAGCTGGGTGAAGATGCGCTTCAGCGCGCTCTCGCCGAGTCGCCGCAGCGCCTTGGGTGTCAGGGCGAGGCCGTCGGCGTCGCGGCGTAGGTATCCCTGACGCTCCAGCTCTGCCTCCAGCTCCTGCAGCGCACGGACGTCGGCGACGTCGGAGGGGGCGAGCTGGCGCTCGAGGGACTCGACGTCGATGTCGTCGAGGCTCGCCCCCAGGTAGTCCTGGGATAGCTGCCGCTCCAGTGCCTCGAGATCGGCGAGGTCCGCGACGGCGCCGACCGCGTCGCCGTACCCGAGGGGCTCGTCACCGTCGATGCCGGCAGGCCGCGGCCGCCCCGACCCCGGCCGGAGCGTCTCGAGGTTGTCGCGCAGCTGCGCCAGCTGGCTCTCGAGGTCGACGTCGCCCAGCGCCTGCGACATCATCTCGGACAGCTCGGCTCGCTGCTCGCGGCTCAGCGAGCGCATCAGCCGCTCGGCGGCCTGCTGCCGGCGCGCCAAGGAGTCGATCAGGTCGTTGATGTCCTTGGGGTTCTCGGGAAAGAACTCCCCGTGCTTGTCCATGAACTCGTCGAACTGGTCGGGGGTGTCTTCGTCGCGGGCGTGCTTGGCGAGCAGCTCGTTGAGGTCGGCGAGCATGTCCCGAACGCGTTGCATGGACTCCGGGTCGTCGCCGCTCAGCGCCTGCTTCATGCCGGCGAACTGGGCGTCGAGCACCTCGCGTTGGAGCAACCGCTGGATCTGCTCGTACTGCTCGCGTGCGGCGAGGGAGTGCCAGTCGTAGTCAGCGAGCTCGCGAACCGCGCCGGCGGTGTCAGGTGGCAGTCCGTCAAGCGTCATCTCGGCCAGCCGCGCCTCGTCGCCGTCCTCCGTAGCGAGCGCCTCACGCTCGGCTGCCAGGGCCTGGTCGAGCTGCTGGCGGACCTTGTCGAGCGTGCCCGACAGGTCACCGCGACGACGGAGCGCTCGGCGCCGGCGGTCGACGTCGCGACGCAGGTCGCCGAGCCCGCGGCGGTCGCCGGTGCCACGCCGCAGCAGGTCTCGCAACGCCTCGCGTACCGAGCGACCCTCGAGCATGTCGCGACCGATCTCGTCGACGGCCGCGCGGACGTCGTACGGTGCCGACAAGGGGTCGGGCCCGCCCTGCCAGGCGCCGTATCGGTAGCCGTCGGCGCGATGTCGGCGCCGGCGCCAGGGAAGCTCCGGTGGCATGACTCAGCTCCCGTAGACGGTGACACCGTTGACGCTGTCCTTGGACAGCCGTCGAGTAAGGTGCAGGCCCTAGAGCACGAACTCGACG
The DNA here is from genome assembly GCA_013698435.1 of Nocardioidaceae bacterium. GTDB lineage: Bacteria > Actinomycetota > Actinomycetes > Propionibacteriales > Nocardioidaceae > JACDHG01. The sequence goes on from JACCVA010000454.1 coordinate 2,335, forward strand.
GCAGCGGCGACCTGACCGGGGGAGACGTTGTCCTCGCTCACCCCCAGAGCGTCGAGCACCTGCGCCAGCCCCGGCACGGTTCCGAGCTGGTGGAGCAGCGCCTCGGACGTGACGAGCGGTCCGGTCTCGACGGTGTCGCCCTCGATGAAGTGGGCCGTGAAGCCGCCGAGGTCGACTCCCGCCAGGTGCTCGCGGTACGTCGACGCGACCGCCACCCGGAACAGGTGCTCCATCACCTCCGACTCGCGACCCTCCTCGCCCATCTCGAACTCGACCTTGCCCTGCAGCGTGACGAGCACACCCGGGAGGTCACCCACCCTGGCGACCGGCGCGTCCTCGCCGCGCAGCG
>JACCVA010000471.1 GCA_013698435.1 Nocardioidaceae bacterium
TGGCCTCGCGCGCCGGCTACACCTCTCGTCATCTCAACCGGGTGCTGACCGAGCAGCTGGGAACCGGCCCGCGTGCGCTGGCTCGGGCGCAGCGCGCACACACGGCTCGCATCCTGATCGAGACGACAGACATGTCGTTCGCCGACGTGGCGTTCGCCGCCGGGTTCGCCAGCATCCGACAGTTCAATGCCACGGTGCAGCAGATCTACGCCGAGACACCGACCGTGCTTCGACAGCGCCGCCGCACGGCCCGCGCGCCGAGCGCCGCACCCGGACTGGTGACCCTGTCGCTCGCCGTACGGAAACCGTTTGACGCCGAAGGAGTCCTCGGCTTCCTTGCACCGCGGACTGTGCAGGCGGTCGAGAGTATCGATGACGGCACGTACGTCCGCACCTTGCGCCTGCCCCACAGTCACGGGACGGTCCAGCTGACCCCCGGCACCGACCAGGTCGTCTGCACCGTCCACCTCGCCGACCTGCGGGACCTGACGGCGGCTGTCGAGCGATGCCGGCGGCTGTTCGACCTCGACGCGGATCCAGTAGCCATCGACGCGCACCTCGGCACGGACGAGACCCTTGGGCCTTCGGTGTCGAAGCGTCCCGGAGTGCGAGTACCGGGGCACGTCGACGGTTTCGAAGTCGTGGTCCGGGCCATGGTCGGGCAACAGATATCGGTGGCCGGTGCACGTACGATCGCGGCCCGGCTGACGCAGGAGTACGGCCAGCGGGTCGCTGACGAGGGGACCGTGACGCACCTGTTCCCGATGGCCGACGCGATCGCCGCCGCCAACCCGGAGCTTTTGCCGATGCCCCGTGCCCGCGCGCGAGCCCTGGTCGGTGCCGCAGCGGCAGTGGCCAGCGCCGACATCGTGCTCGACAGGAGCGCCGACCGAGGCGACGTACGCCGCCGCCTGCTGGCGCTGCCGGGCATCGGCCCGTGGACGGCGGACTACATCGCCCTACGTGCCCTCGGCGACCCCGACGTGTTCCTGCCGACCGACCTCGGGGTGAAGCACGGGCTGGCCAGACTCGGCTTGTCCGAAACGGCCGAGGAGGCAGCCGCGCGATGGAGCCCGTGGCGCTCCTACGCTCTCATGCACGTCTGGTCGGCGCCGAGCAGTGAACCACCAAACGAGGAGGAGAAATGACGAACAGCATGCTGATGGAGTCGCGAGTTGGCACGATGCGGCTGGAAAGTGACGGCGAGGCCTTGACGCACGCGGAGTTCGTGGCAGAGGACGTCCTGCCCGAACAGCTCGAGGGCGAACCGGATCCCGTGCTGGTGGAGGCAAGTCGCCAGCTCGAGGCTTACTTCGCCGGTGAGCTGCACGTCTTCGACCTGCCGCTGGCAGCCCATGGCACGGACTTCCAGACCCGGGTATGGGCGGAGCTGGTCAAGATCCCGTTCGGCGAGACGACGTCGTACGGCGCGATCGCGGCCCGACTCGGGAAGCCACCGGGCGCGTCTCGAGCCGTTGGCTTGGCGAACGGCGCGAACCCCATCGCGATCGTCGTGCCGTGCCACCGCGTCATCGGGTCCAACGGGTCTTTGATCGGGTATGCCGGGGGATTGGACCGCAAGCGTTACCTGCTCGGCTTCGAGTCGTCGACGCCTGCCCAGCCAGGACTGTTCGACGAGGCGTTGCGCCGCGAGGTCACTCTCCCGAGCGCCGCAGTGACTCGCTGAGGCGTTCGGCGGCGGCGAGCACCGCCGGGGCATGCATGCGACCCGGCTGCCGGCTCATCCGCTCGAGCGGGCCCGAGACGGAGACCGCAGCGATCACCTTCCCCGAAGGGGATCGCACGCCTGCGGACACCGAGGCGACGCCGGCTTCGCGCTCGCCGACGCTCTGCGCCCACCCGCGGCGGCGAATGCTCGCAAGCGCACCCGCGTTGAACGCGGCGCCGTGCAGACCGCGGTGCATCCGGTCCGGATCCTCCCAGGCGAGCAGCACCTGGGCGGCCGACCCGGCAAGCATGCTGAGCTGGCTGCCGACGGGGATGGAGTCGCGCAGACCGCTCGGTCGCTCGGCGGCCGAGACGCACACCCGGAAGTCCCCTTGTCGGCGGAACAGCTGGGCCGACTCGCCGGTGATGTCGCGCAGCCGGGCCAGGATCGGTCCCGCGGCCGCCAGCAGTCTGTCCTCACCCGCGGCCGACGACAGCTCACTCAGTCGCGGACCGAGCATGAAACGGCCCTGCAGGTCCCGCGCCACCAGCCGGTGGTGCTCGAGGGCGACGGCCAACCGGTGCGCCGTCGGCCGCGCCAGACCGGTGGCGGCCACCAGGCCGGCGAGTGTCGCTGGACCGGCCTCCAGCGCCGAGAGCACGAGAGCCGCTTTGTCGAGTACGCCGACTCCGCTAGAGTTGCCTGAGCTGTCCATGCCTCGATACTGCCGTCTCAGATGATGGTATGCAAGCCGGAGGGTTTGATGAGTTCGACACCACCACGCACGCTGGCCCAGAAGCTGTGGGACGAGCACGTCGTCCGGCGGTCGGCGGGAGAACCCGACCTGCTCTACATCGACCTGCATCTCATCCACGAAGTGACCAGCCCACAGGCTTTCGAGGGGCTTCGCGACGCCGGTCGTCCCGTGCGTCGCCCCGACCTCACCCTGGCTACCGAGGACCACAACATCCCGACGGTCGACGTCGAGCTCCCCATTGCCGACCCGGTGTCACGGGCACAGGTGCAGGCGCTGCGCGACAACTGCGCGGAGTTCGGCATCCGGCTGCACAGGCTGGGTGACGTCGAGCAGGGCATCGTGCACGTTGTCGGACCGCAGCTGGGGCTCACCCAGCCGGGGATGACCATCGTGTGCGGTGACTCCCACACGTCGACTCACGGCGCGTTCGGCGCGTTGGCCTTCGGTATCGGGACGAGTGAGGTCGAGCACGTCCTCGCCACCCAGACCCTCCCGCAGCCGCGACCCAAGACGATGGCCGTCAATGTCGAAGGCACCCTGCCGGTCGGGGTTTCTGCAAAGGACCTGGTCCTCGCGCTCATCGCCCAGGTGGGCACCGGCGCCGGCCAGGGACACGTCGTTGAGTACCGCGGCGAGGCCATCCGCGCGCTGTCGATGGAGGCGCGGATGACGATCTGCAACATGAGCATCGAGTGGGGCGCCAAGGCCGGCCTGATCGCCCCTGACGACACGACTTTCGACTACTTGCAAGGCCGTCAGCACGCGCCGACCGGGGCGAGCTGGAATGCCGCGGTCGACTACTGGCGCTCCCTCGGGACGGACGAAGGTTCGACGTTCGACTGCGAGGTCACCCTCGATGTTGACGGGCTCGGCCCGTTCGTCACCTGGGGGACCAACCCGGGACAGGGGGTGCCGCTGTCGGCTGCGGTCCCGTCGCCCAGCAGCTACCCCGACGGACCTGCGCGGGTGGGTGCCGAGCGCGCGTTGGCGTACATGGGACTGTCGGCGGGCACCAAGATGCGTGACATCGCGGTCGACACCGTATTCGTCGGCTCGTGCACCAACGGGAGGATCGAAGATCTGCG
>JACCVA010000472.1 GCA_013698435.1 Nocardioidaceae bacterium
GGCTGCAGGTAGGCACCGGGATAGGTGAGGTTGCGACCGGTCAGGACCAGGGCGCCGATCACGACGACGTACGGCAGCGCGATCATCACCTCGCGTGGCACCCCGGAGAACGTCGGGGTGATCACGAGCTGCAGCTGCAGCGCGTCGACGAACGCGAACAGCAGGGCTCCCGCGACCGCGGGGATGACGCGCCAGCGGGCGAAGATCACCAGCGCAATGCAGACCCAGCCCCGGCCGTTGGTGATGTTGAGCGTGAACGAGCCGAGGATCGCCAGGGTAAGAAACGCGCCACCGGCCGCCATCAACATTCCTCCGATGGCCATTGCGGCGTACCGGGTGCCGGCGACCCGCACCCCGGCCGCGTCAGCAGCCTCGGGGTTCTCACCGACGGCGCGCAGCCGCAGCCCGAAGCCGGTGGAACGCAGGGTGACGAAGACGACCGGCGCCACCACCAAGAAGGCGACATACGTCAGCAGGTACTGGCTCGCGATCGGCGTGTCCTTCAGCAGCAGCGCGAACTTGGGCACCTTGGGCACCGAGCCGCCGCCGTACTGCAGCCGGTTGATGAAGTCGCAGGACGAGATCAGCAGCAACGTCGTGCCGATTCCTGCCACGTGCTGGTTGACGCCGAGACCGATCGTGAGCAGTCCGACGAAGAGCCCGGCGACCACTCCGACGACAAGCGCTGCGCCGAGCCCGACCCAGGGCGAGCCGGTGTGGTGCGCGACCGCGAAACCGCTGAACGCCCCGGCGTACATGGTTCCCTCGATGCCGAGGTTGAGCAGGCCGGCACGCTCGCACACGAGCTCCCCCAGCGCAGCCAGCAGCAGCGGGGTGGCGATGGTGAGCATCGCGCCGACGAGGGCCAGGTAGGCCAGGTCCATCACGCCACCTCCGCCTGTGCCGTACGCCGGGGTTTGCGTCGGAGCTTGTAGCGCCGGAGCACGAGCGTGCTGACCACCGCGAGCAGCAGCGCCGCCGCGATGATGTCGCCCATCTGCGGCGGCAGCTGGAGGACAAGTGAGGCGTTCTGCGCTCCGACGGTGATGTCGCCGAGCAGCAGCGCAACCAGCACGACACCGATCGCCGTCAGGGCGCCGAGAGTGGCGACGACGATGCCGGTGTAGCCGTACCCGCCGGACACCTCGTTGGTCAGCTGCTGGCCGACGCCGAGCACCTGGCACGCTCCGCCGAGTCCGGCGATCCCGCCCGAGGTGAGGGCGCAGCGGAACAGCAACCGCTTCACACCGATGCCGCTGAAACCGGCTGCCTGCGGGGAGAGCCCGACCGCCCTCACCCGCAAACCGGTCGCGGTGCGCGACATCACCAGCCACGTGACCAGGGCCAGGACGACAGCGATGACGAGACCGAAGTGAACCCTGGCGCCGGGCAGCGCAGGTGGCATCTCGTAGCCGGCGCCGAAGTCGTCGGTCACCGGGAAGCCCGACTCGGTGTTGCGCCAGGGTCCGTTGAGCAGCCCCTGCACGCCGAGCAGCGCGACAGGGTTGAGCAGCAGGGTCGTGACGACCTCGTCGATGCCGAACCTGACCCGCAGCAGCGCAGGAAGGAGCGCCCAGAGCACGCCGGCACCTACCCCGAAGAGCAACGCTGTCGGCACTGCCAGCGGTCCCGGCAGACCGGGCAGGTAGAGCCCCGCCACCGACACTCCCACGGCTCCGGCGAGGAACTGTCCCTCGGCACCGATGTTGTAGTAGCCGGAGCGGAAGGCGACCGCGACCGCCAGCCCGGTGAAGATGAGCGGTGTCGCCGCGAGCAGCACCTCCGTCAGCGCCGTGGTGCTGGTGAGCGGGGTGACGACGTAGCGCTCGTAGGCGGCGGCCGGGTTGGCACCCGCCGCCCTGATCGGTCCCGACGTGGCGGCGTACACGACGATGACCGCGACCAGGACGAGCAAGGGTGCCAGCCAGCGCGGCTCGCGTCCGCGCAGCACCAGCTGCGGCAGGAGTCGGCGCATCAGGCGGCTGTCTCGCCGGCCATCAGGAGACCGAGCCGCTCGGGCGTCGCGTCGGCGACCGGCAGCTCGCCGACGATCCGGCCTTCGTAGACGACGACGATGCGGTCAGCCAGCGCCAGCAGCTCTTCGAGGTCCTCCGAGATCAGCAGTACTCCGGCACCGGCCGCTCGCCTGGCCAGCAGCTGCGTGTGGACGAACTCCGCTGCGCCGACGTCGAGCCCGCGTGTCGGCTGGGAGACCACCAGTGCCATCGGGTCGCGCGCCAGCGCCCGGGCCAACACCACCTTCTGCATGTTGCCCCCGGACAACGACCCCACCGAGTCGCCGGGCGCGGCCTTGACCGAGTATCGCTCGATGAGCTCCGTCGCGTGCACCCGGACGGCCTGCTTGTCGAGGAACGGCCCGCGCCGGAAGCGGCCGAGGTCCTCGAGCACGAGGTTCTGCTCGACCGAGAGGTCGGGGACCACAGCGGAGTACCTGTCCTCGGTGATCCGGCCGAGCCCTGCGGCGATCACCTCGGCCGGCGACGCTCGGGTGATGTCGGTCTGGTTCACCTCGATCGTGCCGGCGTCGGGGTGGCGCAGTCCACTGAGCACCTGCACGAGCTCGGTCTGCCCGTTGCCCGAGATGCCCGCCATGCCGACGATCTCCCCGGGGTGGACGCTCAGGTCGAGCCCGTCGAGGACGTCGCGAGACCTCCCGGCCAGCCTCACCTCGCGGATCTCGAGGATCGCCCGGTCGCGGGGGACGTCGAGGGTCTCCACGTCGGCGTACGACCCGAGGTCTGACTCGGACACCGCTCTGGCTGCGGCAAGGTCGTCGTCGCCCCGATTGGGACGGTCGGCGCGGCGCACCCCGAGCGTTGGCCGGCCGACCATCAGCTCAGCAAGCTGAGGGATGGAGGCGTCGGCCGTCGCGACGGTGTCGACGATGCGCCCGCGGCGGAGCACTGAGACCCGGTCGCTGATCCCGACCACCTCACCGAGCTTGTGGGAGATGAAGAGGACCCCCATCCCCGCGTCTGTCAGGCGGCGCACGGAACGGAACAGTGCCTCGACGTCTTGCGGCACGAGCACGGCGGTCGGCTCGTCGAGAATCAGCACCTTGCACTCGTGGGTCAGCGCCTTCAGGATCTCCACGCGCTGCTGCTCACCGACGCTGAGCCGGTCCACGCGCGCGTCGGGGTCGATCCGCACACCGATGCGCTCCGCCGCCTCGACGACCATCCGACGACCGGTGCGCAGGTCGAGCAGGCCCAGCCCGGCGCTGGTCAGCAGCACGTTCTCGGTGACGGTCATCGGACCGACGAGAGAGAAGTGCTGCGTGACCATCCCGATGCCATGGGCGATGGCAACGCCCGGCGACGTGAGCTGGACCGGACGGCCGTCGACGCTGATCGTGCCGGAGTCGGGGCGGCTCAGGCCGTACAGGATCCGCATCAGAGTGGACTTGCCTGCACCGTTCTCCCCGAGGAGCGCGTGCACCTCACCCGACCGGAGAGTCAGGTCGACCCCGTCGTTGGCCACGAGATCGCCAAAAGACTTACGGATGTCGGTGAGCGTCACGAGCGTGCGTTGACCGCCCGCCCCGTCCTGCTCGGCACTGGAGTCGGCGGGAGTGACCGGCGACGTCACTCGCCGACGGTGGTGGAGCCTGGCGGCGGGTCCTCGTTGACCGGCGTGACAAAGCTGCCGTCCAAGACGGCCGCCTTCTTTTCATCGATCTGCTGCAGAAGCTCCACGGGCACTCCCCCAGGCACGTCGGTGTTGATCGGCGCCAGCGACGAGCCCCCGTTCTTCATGAAGGAGAACTCGGCAAGATCGGTTGAGCCGAGTGAGTCAGCGTTGAACTGCTCGACCACGTGGTTGATGGTCGGCCGCATGTCCCAGACGAGGCTGGTGACGACGTTCTGCGGCGCCTCCTCCTTTTGGTCAACCATCATCCCGATGACCGGCAAGTCCTTCTCGACGGCCGCTTCGATGACACCGGCCCGCTCGGCGAAGAGGATGTCGGCGCCCTGGGACACCTGCGCCAACGCGGCCTGCTTCGCGGTCGTCGGGTCGAAGAACGAGTTGATGAAGGTGACCTTCACCGTCGCCTGCGGGTTGGTCTCCTTGACCCCGTCGATGTAGGCGTTGACGATCCGGTTGACCTCGGGGATAGGCAGCGCCGCGACGACGCCGATGACGTCGGACTTCGTCATCCCGCCGGACAGCATCCCGGCGAGGTATGCCGGGTCCTGCATCCAGTTGTCGAAGGTCGAGAGGTTCGGCCCGGCCGGCTTCTCACCCGACCCGAAGACGAACGTAGTGCCCTCGGTTTCGGCGGCGACCTCCCGGACGGCGTCCTCGGCAGCAAAGGCGTCCCCGAAGATGATGTCGGGCTCTTCGTTCGCGATCAGGTCGCGCAGGGTGCGCGTCATCTTGTCCGAGGAGTCGTTGTTGTCCGTGTACTTGTAGACGATGTTGCCGTCAGCGTCCGCCGCCTTGAGGGCCCTGTGGATGGCGCCGTCCCATGGCTCCTCCAACGGGGTGGCAAAGACGCCATAGACGAGCGGGACGTCGGACGAGCGTTGGTCCGACTCGCCTGTGTTGCCGCCACACGCCGCCGCCAGGAGGGCGACGACGGTGAGGGCCGACAGGCCCGCGAACCTTCGGCGGCGAGCTGTCCGCGAGAGTCCGCGCGGGCGGCGTACATGGACTGAGCAGGGGCTGGACATCGGGTTTCTCCTCGCACCTCGACCGTGGTTCTCGGATACTCTCACGCGCAGCCGGGCCCCGACAGCGCTGGTCGGCAGCGCTCAGCGGTGGCTTGAGGACGCCACTGGTG
>JACCVA010000102.1 GCA_013698435.1 Nocardioidaceae bacterium
GGCCTGATCTCGATCGCCGGCGGCAAGTACACGACGTACCGGGTGATGGCCGCCGATGCCATCGACGCAGCGCTGGAGGACGTCGGCGCCGCTACGCCGCCGAGCGTGACCGAGCACATCCCCCTCGTCGGCGCTGAGGGCTACCACGCCATGGTCAACCAGGTCGACCGGCTGGCGGCCCGCGCCGGCCTCCCCGTCTGGCGGATGAAGGGGCTCCTCGACCGTTACGGTTCGCTCACCGAGCAGCTGATGGCGATGTCGGAGGCTGACCCGTCCCTGCTGGAGCCGCTCGACGGTGCTGCGGAGTACCTCCGGGTCGAGATCGTCTACGCGGCGAGCCACGAGTCCGCCCAGCATCTCGACGACATCCTGGCGCGCCGCACCCGCATCTCGATCGAGACGCCCGACCGCGGCACCGAGGCCGCCCGGCCTGCGGCCGAGTTGGTGGCGCCGCTGCTCGGCTGGGACGCCGAGCGGGTCGACAACGAGGTCGCCGCCTACTCCGACCGGGTGCAGGCGGAGCGCACGTCGCAGGAGCAGCCCGACGACCGCGAGGCCGACGCGGCCCGCGTCGCCGCGCCGGACACGCGCCGGGTAGCCGTCGGGCGCACGCTGGGTTGATATCGCCGAGCGCGTCAGTCCTCGGTGCGGCCCGGTCCTGACGGCCCGCCCGAGAGGAGCAGCCGAAGATCCCGCGGTCCGCAAGCAGCCGCCAGACGCGTCAAGGCGTCACGCCGGCATCGCGCATGCAGCCAAAGCCAACATGCAAAGCTCAGTTGCAGGGCCTCCCGGCTCCGATGTTCGTCGGTGGCAGGAGCGTGATCAGACCAATCCCATGGCGTCTCGGGCCCGCGTGAGCACCGGCGCCGCAGTTGCGCGGGCCTCCGCAGCCCCGGTGTCGAGCAGCGATACCAGGTGGCCCCGGTCGCGCGCCAGCTCGGCGTACCGGCGCTGGACAGGCACCAGCATCTCGACGACGTGGTCGGTGCAGCTGCGCTTCACGTCGGCGTACGAGCTGAAGCCGGTGGCAACGTGATGCGGGGACTGGTGGGTGATCGCGGCGATGATGTCGAGCAGGTTCGACAGTCCCGGCTGCGTCACCGGGTCGTAGCGCACCTGGGCACGGGAGTCCGTCACGGCCCGAGCGATCTTCCGGCGGATCGTGTCGGGAGAGTCGAGCATTCGCACGACGCCAGGCGCCGCTGGCGGCGCGGACTTGCTCATCTTCGAGGTCGGCAGGAGCAGGTCCGCAACCCGGGCGGCCAGAGCGGCCTTGTCGAGACGTGGCACGACGAAGGTGTCCGCGTACTCACGGTTGAAGCGTTGCGCCACATCGCGGCAGAGCTCGACATGCTGGTCCTGGTCGCCGCCGACCGGGACCGTCTGCGTCTCGTAGAGCAAGATGTCTGCGGCCATCAGGCACGGATAGGTGAACAGGCTGGCTCGGGTCCGGGGTCGCCCACCCTTCTCCTTGAACTGGATCATCCGCGACAGCTCCCCGACGTATGCCGTCGACTCCAGCAGGTAGGCGAGCTCGACGTGCGCAGGCACGTGGGACTGCACGAAGACGGTCGAGTACCGAGCGTCGAGACCAGCGGCAAAGAACAGCCCAGCCGTCTCGAGCGTGAGCTCTCTCAGTCGAGCCGGGTCGTGTTCGGTGGTGGTTGCGTGCAGGTCGGCGATGAAGAAGAACCCTTGCTGGGAGGTCTGTCCATCGACGAAGCGTCGCAAGGCGCCGAGGTAGTTGCCGAGCGTCAGGGACCCGCTCGGGGTGATGCCGGAGACCACCCGCGGCGGTCGCAGCAGGGCATCGAGACGAGCTGTTGCCTCAGCAGTTGCGAGTGGTGGTTCGGTCATGGTCATGCGTGGCTCCGGGTGTGAGGGCCTCCGCCCGACGGCTCGACGCACAGCGAAGCCGCCTGGCGAGGGCGGCTTGGACTGCAGACTTCCGGTTGGTGGCCGCCGGTCAGGGCCACCACGCGGCGAAGCTGGTGGAAGTCATGGCGCAAGCATAAGGCCCACGGCGGCATGGTGCGCCGTTCTCTGGGTACGTCGCGAGAGTCATCGCGTGGGCCTCGAACAAGGAGAAACTGGCTGTGAGCGACACCATCGTCTTCGATGTCGACGGAACCCTCGTTGACACCAACTACCACCACGCGATCGCCTGGTACCGCGCGTTTCGGGGTGCGGGAGTCACTCCCGCCGTCTGGCGAATCCACCGGGCGATCGGGATGGGCGGGGACAAGCTCGTGGGTGCCGTAGGGGGCGAAGACCTGGAGGAAGAGCACGGAGACGACCTCCGAGCAGCCTGGACCGAGGAGTACGCCAAGTTGATCGGCGAGGTCAAACCCTTCGACGGCGCCACTGCGCTCCTCCAGGCCGCGCGCGACCGAGGTCTGCGCGTAGTGCTGGCGAGCTCAGGGCAGAAGGAGCACGTCGACCACTACCTCGACCTACTCGACGCCAGGCAGCTGGCGCACGACTGGACCACGTCGGAGGACGCCGAAGAGACGAAGCCTGCCCCCGACCTCGTCCAGACAGCGCTGGCGAAGGTCGGTGCAGGCTCGGCAGTGATGATCGGCGACTCCACCTGGGACGCCGCTGCCGCCGAACGCGCCGGTGTCGCCTCTGTCGCCGTCCTGACAGGCGGGTTCTCCGACACCGAGCTGCGCGAGGCCGGTGCGCGACAGGTCTATGACTCCCTGGTGGCGCTGCACGACGACCTCGACACGGTCCTCAGCTACTGATCGCATCCGGAGGGATCGCAGGCTGGCCCTCGGACGAGGTCTCACCGCTGCGACTTCCGGCCGGGTCGGCGGGTGTCTCGCCCTTCGGCTCGCGCTTGTCAAAGGTGACGTCGACCGACTGGAAACCCTTGTGCCGTTGCCCTTGTGCGTACCTCGTGTACGCGAGGCGGTCAGCCGGCGTCAGGTCGACGTTGTCGGTGAAGGGCGTCAGCAGAGCGCGAGGGTAGAGGTGGCTCGACCGCACCACGTTGATCTCCACCCCGAAGACGACGGAAACCGCGCCGAGGTAGATCCAGGCGATCATGCCCAGCACGACGAGAAAAACGCCGTTGGTCGCGCTGCCGGAGTCCTGCACGAAGCGGGTGACGTACGCCGCCCCGATGAGCTGCGCCAGCTGCCAGGAGGTGGCAACGAACACGGCACCGACGGAGGCTTCCTTGAAGCTGTGCTTGTGTGCCGTGGCCAGGCGGAACAGGACGGCGAACACACATGCGTTCAGCAAGATGGTGCCGATGAGCACGACGAACCGGGACCAGATCTCCAGCTCTGACCCGATCGTCACGAGGCCGCTGGCGAAACCGGTGAACACCGTCGTGCCAAGGATGGCGATCCCGGCGAAGGACAGCAGCAGCACGCTGCGTACCCGCAGCAGGATGGGGTTGGGACGGCGGTTCCGGGGAACCGCCCAGGCGATGTTCATCGCGTTCTGCGTCGCCTGCGCCACCCCGAGCGCACCGTAGATGGAGCCGATCAGGCCGATCAGGACCGCGATGCTGCTGCCCTGCAACCCCTCCGGCGTCTTGATCTCATCGCCGATGACCGGGAAGCGGCTGAGTGTCGAGTTCAGGATCTGCTGCTGCAGGTCCTGGTTGCCTTGCAGGACGAACCCCAAGATCGACGAGGCCAGGAGCAGCATCGGAAACATCGACAAGAAGGCGTAATACGTGATCAGGGCGGCCAGGTAGTTGCCTTGGTCGTCGAAGAACTTGTAGAACACGGCCAGCGGGAAACCGGCCCAGCGGTGCTCGCGCTGGAAGGCGTCCAAGCGGTCAGCGATCGACGGCTCGTCCTGCTTGGCCTCCGTCATGACTCAAGTCAAGCACGGGCCCCACGGAGTCGCCGCGATCGACAGTCAGGACTGCGCGGCGCCTCCCCAGCCGTGCCAGGACTCGATCTCAACCCAGGCGCTGATGCGTGGGTTGACGCGGTTGGCGTAGGGCTTGCCGGTGTAGTGCGTGGCGAGCCGGTCGATGTCGCCGAGACCGACGTCGTCGACCAGCTCGACGACCTTGCCCTGGACGCTGACGTGGGTGTACCAGTCACCCTCGGCGAGCGCGGTCAGGCTGACGCGCGGGTCGTTGCGCAGGTGGTCGAGACGCTTCCTGCTCGCGTCCATGTTGACCAAGACCCGGTCGTCCTCGAACAGATACCAGGTGGCCACCGAGACGGGCTGGCCGTCCTTGCGAAGCGTGACGATAACGGCCGGGTTGGGCTTGCGCAGCAGGTTCTTGACGTCGTCGGGCAACGGCAGGTCAGCCATGTCAGTCCTCTCTCGGGCAGGGGGCCCACTGTGCCACTGGCTCGACCACTCGGCGAGCGCGAGGGCATGGATTCACGCAGTCCTCACCGGTTGACCACCGGGTTGGATGACACCGGGTCGGCTGACACCGGGTCCGATGACACCGGGTTGAACGCCTCCACCAGCTGAATCAGGTCGGCGACCGAGTCCACGATCTTGGTTGCCCGGTAAGGGAAGCGCTCGACCTGGTGCTCGAGCGTCGATCCGGTCAGCACGAGCACCGTGCGCAGGCCTGCCTCGAGACCAGAGATGATGTCGGTGTCCATCCGGTCGCCGATCATGACGGTTGTCTCTGAGTGCGCCTCGATCCGGTTGAGCGCGCTGCGCATCATCAGCGGGTTGGGCTTGCCGATGAAATAGGGGTCGACACCGGTCGCTTTGGTGATGAGGGCCGCGACCGAGCCGGTCGCAGGCAGCGGCCCCTGGGCCGAGGGGCCGGTCGGGTCGGGGTTGGTGGCGATGAAGCGGGCGCCGTCGGCTATCAGCCTGATGCCGGTGGTGATCGCTTCGAACGACAAGTTTCGCGTCTCACCGAGGATGACGTAGTCGGGCGAGCGTTGGGTGAGCACATATCCCACCTCGTGCAGCGCTGTGGTCAGGCCGGCTTCACCGATCGCGTAGGCGGTCCCGTTCGGTCGCTGCAGGTCGAGGAACTGCGCAGTGGCCAGCGCTGAGGTCCAGATCGCGTGCTCCGGCACGTCGATGCCACTAGTGAGAAGCCGGGCCCTCAGGTCTCTCGGGGTGAAGATCGAGTTGTTGGTGAGCACCAGGAACCGCCGGCCGGAGGACCGCAACGCCTCGATGAAGGCCACCGCCCCAGGGATCGCACGATCCTCGTGCACGAGCACGCCGTCCATGTCTGTCAGCCACGAGTCGATGGGTTTGAACTCCGTCATGGCCACATCGTCTCGCAGTCAGCCAGAGCTGCTTCCCACACCTCGTCCGACGAGACGGTCCGCGTCGAGCGTCCCGTAGGCTCTGAGGGGTTTGCCGCTCGCGGTGGGAGGTCGGACGACATGGCAGGTCGCTTGTTCCTACATGTGGGCACTCCGAAGACGGGCACCTCGTACTTGCAAAGCGTCGTATGGGCGAACGCACGGGGGCTGGCGAAGGCGGGTCTGCGGCTGCCGCTCGGCAGCGTTCGCGAACACTTCTACCTGTCCACCATCGCCCGCGACGCGGTGCAAGCGAAGGAGGTCATGCCCCGAGCCGGACAGACTGCCTGGGCCCGGATGATGGAGCAGCTGGAGGCATGGGACGGCGATGCCCTGATCAGCCACGAGCTCTTCTCCGCGGTACCACCGGAACGCGTCACCTGGGTGCGCCAGGAGCTGCTGAAGGTCAGCGACGCGCTGCATGTGATCGTCACCGCGCGCGACTTCTCGCGCCAAGTCCCTGCGGAGTGGCAGCAGAGCATCAAACACGGACGCACGCACGACCTCCGGGAGTACTGCAAGCGGCTGCAGACAACCGACCCTGACGATCCGAAGCGTCAACGCAGCAAAGCTTCGGCGTTCTTCTGGCGCGTGCAGCACCTGCCGCGCTTGCTCGACAAGTGGGGCTCGGACCTTCCGACCGAACAGGTGCATCTCGTGACGGTCCCACCGCGCGGTGCCCCAACAGGCCTTCTCTGGAAGCGCTTCGCCTCCGTGCTGGAGGTCGACCCCGATGCGGTTGACCAGTCGGTCACCTTGCCCAACGAGTCGCTGGGCGTTGATGAGATCGAGATGCTGCGTCGCGTCAACACCCTTGTTCCACGAGACCTTTCCCGGTCGCAGGTGCAGCTCATGACCAAGCAGATCCTCGCCGAAGGTGTGCTCGCCGGCAGAGCCGACATGCGTAAGATTCGAGCCCCCGACGACCTGCACGCATGGATGGTGGAGCGGGGGACGGC
>JACCVA010000118.1 GCA_013698435.1 Nocardioidaceae bacterium
GTACGTCGTGGTCGGGCAGCTGACCGCGGAGCAGGGCCGCAAGACGTTCACGGCGTCGGGGCTCTACGACGCGGCCGGACGGCTCCTTGCCCGCGCGGAACAGGTATGGGTCGCGGTCGACCCAGCTGTCTTCCAGCGGCTCAACGACCCGGCGGCCTGACCCCATCGACGTCCCTGCAGGCAGACGAGGAGCCCTGGTGACCAGCACCGCTTGGTGGCGCGAGGCAGTGCGCTATCGCCGCCGCCTGGTTCCGTTGACTCGGACAGCTCAGGCTGTGGGGTGCTGCGCGTCGTAGGCAATGAACCCGCGCTCGCGGGCACTGAAGAAAACGACGCCGGCGATGCAGAGCAGACCACCGACGGCCAGCGCCAAGGTCGGCGTGGTCAAGGCTGCGGCCGAGCCGGCGACGAAGTCGCCCATCCGGGGCCCACCGGCAACTACCACGGTGAAGACTCCCTGAAGCCGACCGCGCAGGTTGTCGGGAGCCGCGACCTGCAAGATTGTCGAGCGGTACGCCGCGCTCACCATGTCGGCGGCGCCGCTGAGCGCCAGGAAGAACACGCCGACCCACAAGGCGCGGGCAAAGCCGAAGGCCGCCACCGCACCGCCGTAGACGATCACGCACACCGCGATGGCCAGCCCCTGTCGCCGGATCTTGCCCACCCAGCCCGAGAAGAGGAACGCGAGCAACGAACCGATGGCCGGCGCCGCCTGGAGCAACCCCACCGTCCTGACCCCGCCACCGAAGAAGCCACCGGCCACCGCCGGGAACAATGCCCGCGGCTGCGCGAGCACCATCGCGCACATGTCGAGGAGGAACGTCATCCGTAGGTTGCGGGCACCTCGGAGGAAGCGAAACCCCTCGACGACCGACCGAAGACCCGGTCGCGTCGGCGACTGCCCTTCGAGAGGCTGGGGAGGAATCGGCGGAAGCTTGAACAAGGAGTACAACGCCGCGGTGAACGTGACGGCATCGATCGCGTAGGCGAAGGTGTATCCCTTCGCCCCGATGGCCACTGCACCGAGCAGCGGACCGACGGTGAAGCCCAGGTTGAACGACGCCATGTTGAGCGCGTTGGCCGCCGGCAGCAGCTCCTTGCTGACCAGCCGCGGCACGATCGCCGCCCGCGTCGGGTTCGTGACCGCGAAGCAGCCCGACTGCAGTGCGACGACGGCGTACAACAACCACACCGACTCAAGAACGACCGCTGCCTGGACGACCAGGACCAGCGAGAGCGCCCACAGTCCCAAGGATGCGCCGAGCGCGAGCTTGCGCCGGTCGACGGCGTCGGCGATGGCACCACCGTAAAGGCCGAACGCGATCAGCGGCACCAACGAGAACAAGCCGACGAGGCCTACCGAGAACGTCGAGCTGGTGAGCGCGTAGACCTGGATCGCGATCGTGACCGCGGTCATCTGCTGGCCCAGCTGGGAGACCGTGTTACCGATCCACAGCCGCCGGTAGTCCAGCGACTGCTGTAGGGGCCGCACGTCAGTGAGGGTCTTACGGAACGCGCTCGCCACGCCGCCACTGTAGGTGGGTGGTCACCGCATGCCGACGCCAGCCCGGTGAGCCGCCGGCGGTTCGCTGAAACCCTCTTGTCCGGCTCGGCGGCTCGACGTACGGTGAACGCACACATGAGAGGAGGTGGTCCCACAGATGAGTTCATGTTGGACTTGTGAGGTGGCTAGCCGCTAGGCGGTCGCAGACGTTGGACGGCGTAGCGAATTCCCGTTAGCTACCCGAGCCCGCGGGTGCCGGACCAGTCCATCCGGCCGTGGCACACCGGCCACGCCAGCCCGCGGGTTCGCCGTGTCCGCGACCTAGTACCGCGTCCGGCAACCCTTGCCCGCTACGCGCCGCCCATGACGCACGCCGGCCGCGTTGCCGAAGCTCGAAAGACGCCCGGTCTACCTTCGCATCGGCGCCTTGCCATCGCACGCCCTGGACGACGCTCGCCAGGGCAGACCTTGCCTGCCGCGGTACTGGTCGACGCCGGTAGATTCGCCGGCATGACATCCGAGCCTCCCTCCTCCCCCGACATCGCCTCGCTGCGCCGCGAGTACGCCGACCGTGGCTTGACCGCTGACGACCTCGGCACCGACCCGATCACCGCCTTCCAGCAGTGGCATGACGCGGCAGCGAGCGCGGGCCTGCACGAGCCCAACGCCATGGTGGTCGCGACGGTGGACGGCAGTACCCCGTCGTCTCGGATGGTGCTGCTCAAGGGACTGGACGAGCGCGGGTTCGTGTTCTACACCAACTCGCAGTCCCGCAAGGGCCGTGAGCTCACCGCGAACCCCACCTGCGCGTTGCTGTTCCCATGGCACCCCCTGGAGCGTCAGGTGCGCATCGAGGGGACCGCCGAGCCGGTGAGCCAAGCCGAAGCCGACAGCTACTTCAGCGGGCGTCCGCGCGGTTCCCAGCTCGGCGCCTGGGCGTCGCCCCAGTCAGAGGTCGTGCCCGACCGCGACTTTCTGGCCGAGCGCTACCAGCACATGGCCGATCGCTTTGCACCGTCCGACGTCGTGCCGCGACCCCCGCACTGGTGCGGTTACCGGGTGCGGCCGCACCGGATCGAGTTCTGGCAGGGCCGCCCGGGCAGGATGCACGACCGCATCGTGTTCGAGCGCGTCGCCGCCGAGACCTGGTCGACCGAGCGCCTCGCACCCTGACCGCCGGTGTCCACCGGTCGCGGTGAAGGATGTCCGAAGGGTTCGCGCAGTTACCGTCGGGACAAGGGAGTCAGTATGGTCGAGGTTCATCACGGGCTCGAGGGCGTCGTCGCCTTCGAGACGGACATCGCCGAACCCGACAAAGCGGGGTCGGCTCTGCGCTATCGCGGCGTCGACATCGAGGAGCTCGTCGGCCGGGTGCCCTTCCAGAAGGTGTGGGGACTGCTCGTCGACGGGACCTACGAGCCTGGCCTTCCACCCGCCGAGCCGTTCGCCCTTCCGGTGCACTCAGGCGACATCCGGGTCGACGTACAGAGCGCCATCGCCATGGTGGCTCCTACCTGGGGGATGAAGCAGCTCTACGACATCGATGACGCCCAGGCCCGAGATGATCTCGCCAGGGCAGCCGTGATGGTGCTGTCGTACGTCGCGCAGGCCGCCCGCGGCATCGGCCTCCCGATGGTGCCGCAGAGCGAGATCGACCAGGCGGAGAGCGTCACCGAGCGCTTCATGCGCCGGTGGCGAGGCGAGCCGAACCCCGACCACATCAAGGCGGTTGACGCCTACTGGGTCTCGGCGGCCGAGCATGGCATGAACGCGTCCACCTTCACTGCGCGCGTCGTCGCCTCGACCGGCGCCGACGCCGCTGCCAGCCTCTCTGCGGCGGTGGGCGCGATGTCCGGGCCGCTCCACGGCGGTGCACCGTCCAGGGTGCTCGGGATGATCGAGGAGGTGGAGAAGCGCGGCGACGCGGCACCCTATGTCAAGGAGCTTCTCGACAGGGGCGAGCGCCTGATGGGCTTCGGACACCGCGTCTACCGTGCCGAGGACCCCCGCGCCCGCGTGCTGCGGCGTACCGCACAGGAGCTCTCCGCTCCGCGCTACGAGGTTGCGGAGGCACTCGAGAAGGCTGCCCTCGCCGAGCTGCGCGAGCGACGCCCGGACCGGGTCCTCGAAACCAACGTAGAGTTCTGGGCGGCGATCATCCTCGACTTCGCTGACGTGCCGCCGCACATGTTCACGTCGATGTTCACCTGCGCGCGGACTGCCGGCTGGAGTGCGCACATCCTCGAGCAGAAGAAGACCGGCCGGTTGATCCGGCCGTCCGCCCAGTACGTCGGACCATCGGAGCGCAGCGCCGACTCGATCGACGGCTGGCAGGAAAGCTGGTCGAAGTGACGGGCCTCGGATGACCGGATCCACCACCGCGAAAGGCACCATGGCGACCACAGGCCTCGAGATCCCTGCCGACCTGCGACCCGGTGACGGCAGGTTCGGCGCCGGTCCGAGCAAGGTGCGGGTCGAGGCGCTCCACGCGCTCGCCGCCAGCGGGTCGACCTTGCTGGGCACCTCGCATCGGCAGGCACCCGTCAAGACGCTCGTGGGGCGCGTGCGTGAAGGACTCGCTCAGCTGTTCAAGCTGCCCGCGGGCTACGAGGTGGTGCTCGGAAACGGCGGCACCACCGCGTTCTGGGACATCGCCACGTTCGCGTTGATCCGAGAGCGTAGCCAGCACCTGGCGTTCGGGGAGTTCTCGGCCAAGTTCGCGGCCGCGGCGACGGCCGCGCCGTTCCTCGCTGATCCCTCGGTGGTCAAGGCCGACCCTGGCAGCCGTCCGGAACCTGCCGCCGAACGCGGGGTCGACGTGTACGCGTGGCCGCACAACGAGACGTCGACCGGAGTGATGGCTCCCGTGAGGCGCGTCGCCGGTGCCGATGCCGACTCACTGGTGCTCATCGATGCCACGTCGGGGGCGGGTGGGCTGCCCGTCGACGTCAACGATGCCGACGTCTACTACTTCGCACCTCAGAAGTGCTTCGCCTCCGACGGCGGGCTCTGGATCGCACTGATGTCACCGGCTGCGCTCGAGCGGACGGCCGAGCTCAGGGCATCGGGTCGCTGGGTGCCCGCCTTTCTCGACCTTCAGACGGCGATCGAGAACTCCCGGCTCAGCCAGACCTACAACACGCCGGCGTTGGCTACGCTGTTCCTGCTCGCCGACCAGGTGGACTGGCTCAACGGGCTCGGCGGACTGGAAGGCTCGGTGGCGCGGACCCGGGACTCGTCCTCGCGGCTGTACGCGTGGGCCGACTCCTCGGAGTACGCCACCCCCTTCGTGACCGAACGGTCGGACCGGTCGCTGGTCGTCGGCACGATCGACTTCGACGAGTCGATCGACGCAGCTGCCGTCGCGTCGGTGCTGCGGGCCAACGGCATCGTCGACACCGAGCCCTACCGCAAGCTCGGCCGCAACCAGCTACGGGTGGCGATGTTTCCCG
>JACCVA010000189.1 GCA_013698435.1 Nocardioidaceae bacterium
CGGTGGGATCCGACGGCATGGGAAACTCCCTCGACCACATCCGCCACATCATGGGCGAGTCGATGGAGGCGTTGATCCACCACTTCAAGCTCGTCACCGAGGGCTTCCGCGTGCCGACCGGCCAGGCGTACGGCGTGGTCGAGTCGCCGCGGGGTGAGCTGGCCTGCCACGTCGTGTCCGACGGCGGCACACGGCCTTACC
This sequence comes from Nocardioidaceae bacterium, assembly GCA_013698435.1. Lineage (GTDB taxonomy): Bacteria > Actinomycetota > Actinomycetes > Propionibacteriales > Nocardioidaceae > JACDHG01. The sequence goes on from JACCVA010000189.1 coordinate 202, forward strand.
GGGCGCACTTCCGCGACCCGTCCTTCGTCCACCTGCAAGCCGTGCCCGCGATGAGCGAGGGCGGACAGATCGCAGACGTCATCGTCGCCGTCGCCAGCCTCGACCCGGTGATGGGAGGTGTTGACCGGTGACGATCGCTCCTGAGACCGTAGGGGAGCTCCGCGAGCTCGCGGCGCGCTACCCGCAGAGCCGCTCGGCGCTGCTGCCGATGCTGCACCTGCTGCAGAGCACTCAGGGGTTCGTCACCGCCGAGGCGATCGAGGTCTGTGCCGACGTGCTCGACATCAGCGCGGCGGAAGTGTCCGGTGTCGCGACGTTCTACACGATGTACAAGCGCCGCCCGGTCGGCGACTACCACGTCGGTGTCTGCACCAACACCTTGTGCGCGGTGATGGGCGGTGACCTCATCTTCGAGCGGTTGAAGGACCACCTGGGGGTCGGCAACGACGAGACCACCGACGACCAAAAAGTCACCCTCGAGCACATCGAGTGCAACGCGGCCTGCGACTTCGCCCCCGTGATGACCGTCAACTGGGAGTTCTTCGACAACCAGACCCCGGAGTCCGCGATCGCCCTCGTCGACGACCTGGCGGCGGGAAACGTCGTGCACGCCACCCGCGGCGCTCGGGTCTGCACCTGGAGGGAAGCGGAGCGAGTGCTGGCGGGCTTCCCCGACGACCGCGCCGACGAAGGCCCGGCGGCCGGTCCGGCGTCGCTTGCAGGCTTGAGGCTGGCCCGCGAACGCAACTGGCGCGCCCCCGAGCCGAGCAGCGAGCCCACCCAGGGAGACGCGATCGCTGCCGACCAGGTGGCCAAGTCCTCACGCACCGAGTCGGACGTGGCCGTGGCCGCCTCGCCTGCCGACACAGCTGACAGCGCTGGGCCGAAGTCCGATGGCAAGCCTGATGGCAAGGCCGACGGCAGGGCTCCCCACGCAGGAGGGACCAACTGATGGTGGACACCTTGACCCCGGTGCTCTCCGACAACTGGGACGCCGACCGCGCCTGGACGCTGGTGTCGTACGAGCAACGAGGCGGCTACGGCGCGCTGAAGAAGGCGCTCGCCACTACCCAGGACGACGTGATCGAGATCGTGAAGGCGTCCGGCCTGCGCGGTCGCGGCGGTGCGGGCTTCCCCACGGGAATGAAGTGGGGTTTCATCCCGCAGGACGACGGCAAGCCGCACTACCTGGTCGTCAACGCCGACGAATCCGAGCCCGGCACCTGCAAGGACATGCCGTTGATGCTGGCGAGCCCGCACACGCTCGTCGAGGGCGTCATCATCTCGTCGTACGCGATCCGCGCCAACGTGGCCTTCATCTACGTGCGTGGAGAGGTGCTGCACGTCGTGCGCCGGCTCCAGCGCGCCGTGCAGGAGGCTTACCTCGCCGGTCACCTCGGCTCCGACATCCACGGCTCCGGCTACGACCTCGAGCTGATCGTCCACGCCGGCGCCGGCGCCTACATCTGTGGTGAGGAGACTGCACTGCTCGACTCCCTCGAGGGCCGCCGGGGTCAGCCGCGGCTGCGTCCGCCGTTCCCGGCGATTGCAGGCCTCTACGCGTCCCCGACGGTGATCAACAACGTGGAGTCCATTGCGTCCGTGCCCTGCATCATCGCCAACGGAGCGGAGTGGTTCTCAGGGATGGGCACCGAGAAGAGCAAGGGGATGGGCTTGTTCTCACTGTCCGGGCACGTCACGAACCCCGGCCAGTACGAGGCGCCGCTCGGCATCACCCTCCGCGAGCTGCTCGACCTGGCCGGTGGGGTCCGGGACGGTCACGAGCTGAAGTTCTGGACCCCGGGCGGGTCCTCGACACCCCTGCTCACCGCTGAGCACCTCGACGTCCCCCTCGACTTCGAGTCCATCGGTGCTGCCGGCTCGATGTTGGGCACCCGGGCGCTGCAGATCTTCGACGAGACCACGTGCGTCGTCCGGGCGGTGCTGCGCTGGACCGAGTTCTACAAGCACGAGTCGTGCGGCAAGTGCACCCCCTGCCGGGAGGGCACCTGGTGGCTGGTCCAGACGATCCAGCGGCTGGAGGACGGCGCGGGAACCGAGGCCGACCTCGAGACGCTAGTCGACCTCTGCGACAACATCCTCGGCCGGTCGTTCTGCGCCCTGGGTGACGGTGCGACGTCGCCGATCACATCGTCGATCCAGTACTTCCGCGACGAGTACCTGCAGCACCTTCGTCACGGCGGCTGTCCGTTCGACCGGCATGCGGCGACGCTCTTCGACCGCTCGGCTGCTACCACAGGAGCAATGGCATGACCGTCGACCAGGCCACCGAGAAGTCCGTGGACGAGAAGACCGTCACGCTGACCGTCGACGACATCGAGGTCACTGTTCCCGAAGGCACGCTGGTGATCAGGGCGGCCGAGCGGGTCGGCGTCCAGATCCCGCGCTTCTGCGACCACCCGCTGCTCGACCCGGTAGGGGCTTGCCGTCAGTGCCTCGTCGACGTCCCCGACGCCGGCAACGGCCGTCCGCTGCCCAAGCCGCAGGCCTCCTGCACGTTGCAGGTCGCTCCCGGGATGGTGGTGCGAACGCAGCACACCAGCCCGGTCGCCGACAAGGCACAGCAAGGCAACATGGAGTTCCTGCTCATCAACCACCCGCTCGACTGCCCGGTGTGCGACAAGGGCGGCGAGTGCCCGCTGCAGAACCAGGCAATGTCCAACGGGCGCGGTGAGTCTCGGTTCGTCGAGACCAAACGCACCTTCACCAAACCGATCAACATCTCCGCCCAGGTGCTCCTCGACCGCGAGCGCTGCGTGCTGTGCGCCCGCTGCACGAGGTTCAGCGAGCAGATCGCCGGCGACCCGTTCATCGCCTTGGTCGAGCGCGGCTCACTCCAACAGGTCGGCATCTACGAGCGCGAGCCGTTCGAGTCCTACTTCTCCGGCAACACCGTGCAGATCTGCCCGGTCGGTGCGCTCACGTCGGCGGCGTACCGCTTCCGCTCACGGCCGTTCGACCTGGTCTCGACGCCGTCGGTGTGCGAGCACTGTGCGTCCGGGTGCGCGTTGCGCACCGACCACCGGCGCGGCAAGGTGACTCGCCGGCTTGCCGGCAACGACCCTGAGGTCAACGAGGAGTGGAACTGCGACAAGGGCCGGTTCGCGTTCTTGTCCGACCGGGTCGGCGACCGGATCACCCACCCGTTGGTGCGCGACGACGAGACGCGCGAGATGCGGCCGGCGTCGTGGCCGGAAGCCTTCGCGTTGGCGGCACGCGGCCTCGCCGCGGCGGAGGGCGCTGTGGGTGTGCTGCCCGGAGGCAGGCTCACCGGCGAGGACTCCTATGCGTACGGCAAGTTCGCGCGCGCGGTGCTCGGCACCAACGACATCGACTTCCGCGCGCGGCCGCAGTCCGCCGAGGAGGCCGACTTCCTCGCAGCACACATCGCCACCCGTCCTACGGCGACGTACGCCGAGCTCGAGCACGCCAGTGCGGTCGTCCTGGTGGCCTTCGAGCCCGAGGACGAGTCGCCGATCGTGTTCCTGCGGCTCCGCAAGGCGGTGCGCGGGCACGGCACCCGTGTCGTCAGCGTCGGCGCGTACGTCTCCCGCGGACTCGAGAAGCTGGGTGGTCGCCTGGTGCGGTCTCGACCGGGCGCCGAGGTCGACGCCGTGAAGGAGCTGGCCAACGACGGGGAGCTCGCTCTGGACGGCGGCGGGGTCATCCTGGTCGGTGAGCGCGCCGCCACCACACCCGGCCTGTTGAGCGCTGCGGCGGCACTTGCCGGCTCCACCGGTGCCAAGCTGGCCTGGGTGCCACGCCGGGCGGGGGAGCGGGGCGCTCTCGAAGCCGGCCTGCTGCCCAACCAGCTCCCGGGTGGACGCCCACTGTCCGACCCGGCCGCTCGCGTCGACGTCGGCGCGACCTGGGGCATGACCATGCCCGCGACGCAGGGCAGGGACACCGCCGGCATCCTCGCGGCTGCGACGGCGGGCGAGCTCGCCGCGCTCGTTGTCGGCGGCGTGGAGGTCGACGACCTCGAGGACCCCAGAGCCGCGCGCGCCGCATTTCAGGCTGTCGGCTTCCTCGTCAGCCTCGAGGTCAGGGAGTCGGCCGTCACCGCGCTCGCGGATATCGTCTTGCCGGTGGCGCCGATGGCCGAGAAGAGTGGCTCGTTCGTCAACTGGGAGGGCCGGGTGCGTCCGTTCGACCGAGTACTGGACTCCTCGGCGCTCACCGACACCCGCATCCTGGCGGGCATCAGCGAAGAGCTGGACATGCCTCTCGGGTTCCGGAGCACCGACGAGGCGCGCCGCGAGATGACCGAGCTCGGCCCGTGGGACGGTGTCCAGCCTGAGTTCACCGCGGTGGAGAAGCCGGGCGTCGCCGCTGTCCCCGACGGCCGGTTCGTCGTCGCCACCTGGCGCACGCTCATCGACGACTCGAGGGCCGTGGATGGTGAGCCCTACCTTCAGGCCACCGGTCGCGCGCCGGTCGCCGTGGTCAGCCCGGCCACCATCATCGGTCTTGGGCTCACGCCGGGAGATCTGGTCATCATCACTACCGACGTCGGACAGGTGTCGCTGCCGGTCGACGTCGGCGACATCGCTGACGACGTCGTGTGGTTGCCGAGCAACACAGGAGGGGTCAACCTCCGCCGCGACCTGGGTGCCGGGGCCGGTTCCACGGTCGCCCTGCGAGGAGGTTCATGATGGCGACGACCGTCGACCTCGCGGCCGAGGACCTGAGCGCCTTCGGTCACGACCCCTGGTGGGTCGTGCTGATCAAGGTGGTGCTCGCCTTCGTCATCTTGTTGGTCTTCACACTCTTCAACATCTGGCTCGAGCGGCGGGTCGTGGCCCGGATGCAGCACCGCATCGGACCCAACGTGCACGGTCCGTTCGGCCTGCTCCAGAGCCTCGCCGACGGCGTCAAGCTGATGCTCAAGGAAGACCTGGTGCCCAAGGCGGTGGACAAGGTGGTCTTCGTGATGGCGCCGCTGCTCTCGGCCATCCCGGCGTTCATGGCGGTGGCGGTCATCCCGTTCGGTCCTGAGGCCAAGGTCCCGTTCAGCGACGTCGTCACGCCGCTGCAGCTCACCGACCTGCCCGTCGGCGTGCTCTATGTCCTTGCCGTCGCCTCGGTCGGGATCTACGGCATCGTCCTCGCCGGGTGGTCGTCGGGATCGACGTACTCGCTGCTGGGCGCCCTGCGGTCGTCCGCGCAGGTGATCAGCTACGAGGTCGCCATGGGCCTGTCCTTCGTCGCGGTCTTCCTGTACGCCGGTTCCATGTCGACGTCGGGGATCGTGGATGCCCAGCAGGACCTGTGGTTCGGGATCATCTTGCTGCCGTCGTTCTTGATCTACATGATCGCGATGGTCGGCGAGACCAACCGGGCGCCGTTCGACCTACCTGAGGCCGAGGGTGAGCTCGTCGGCGGGTTCCACACGGAGTACTCCTCGATCAAGTTCGCCTTCTTCTTCCTCGCCGAGTACATCAACATGGTGACCGTGTCGATGCTCGCCACCACGCTGTTCCTCGGCGGCTGGCGGGCCCCCTGGCCGCTGTCGCTGTGGGAGGGCGCCAACCAGGACTACTGGCCGGTGCTGTGGTTCTTGGCCAAGGTGCTCCTGTTCATCTTCGTCTTCATCTGGCTGCGAGGGACGCTGCCGCGGCTTCGGTACGACCAGTTCATGCAGTTCGGCTGGAAGCGGCTGATCCCGGCGGCGCTGATCTGGATCGTGGCCGTCGGCACGGTCCGGGCGCTCAGCCTCGATGGCCCCATCGATCGTAAGTACCTGCTGATCGCGGCAGCGGTCGTGCTCGTGGTCTTCGTCGGTCTTGGCTTCTTCGGTGACGAGGGTGAGGACGAGCAGGAGGCGCGGCCGGTGATCCGGCACGATGCCATCGAAGGCGGCTACCCCGTACCCCCGATGCCGCCGACCTCTGGACAGGAGAGCATCCGTGGCTGACACGAAGGAACACTTCTGGGACCCGGTCGCGGGCTTCGGAGTGACGTTCCGGACGATGTTCAAGAAGGTGGTGACCGAGCAGTACCCGTTCGAGAAGAAGGCGACGGCACCGCGCTTCCATGGCAGGCACCAGCTCAACCGCTGGCCGGACGGCCTGGAGAAGTGCATCGGCTGCGAGCTGTGCGCCTGGGCGTGCCCGGCCGATGCGATCTATGTCGAGGGAGCCGACAACACCGCTGACGAACGGTTCTCACCGGGCGAGCGTTATGGACGCGTCTACCAGATCAACTACCTGCGCTGCATCCTCTGCGGCCTGTGCATCGAGGCTTGCCCCACCCGGGCACTGACGATGACCAACGAGTACGAGCTCGCTGACAACAACCGCGCCGACCTGATCTACGAGAAGAACGACCTGCTGGCGCCGCTGCTGCCTGGGATGGAGCAACCGCCGCACCCGATGCGGCTCGGCGATGACGACGGCGCGTACTACCGGGGTCTTGGCACGTCCCGGCGAGACACCGACGAGGGCGAGGTGCCCGCATGATCGCCTTCTGGGTGCTGGCCCCGGTCATGGTCGTGGCGGCCGTCGCGATGGTGATGGCGCGCAAGGCCGTGCACTGCGCGCTGCTCCTCGCCGTCATCATGATCTCGCTGGCGGTGCTGTACGCCGTCCAGAACGCGCCGTTCCTGTTCGCCGTTCAGATCATCGTCTACACCGGCGCGGTGCTGATGCTCTTCTTGTTCGTGCTGATGCTCGTCGGCGTCGACTCCTCGGACTCGCTGGTCGAGACGCTGCGCGGTCAGCGCGTCGCCGCGGTCGTGCTCGGGCTCCTGTTCGGCCTGCTCGTCGTGGTCGCGCTGTCTCAGGCGACCCTCGGCACCGTCGTCGGGTTGTCCGCCGCCAGCGAGCAGGCGGACGGCAACGTGAAGGGAATTGCGGCGCTGCTTTTCAGCACGTACGTCTTCGCGTTCGAAGTGACCAGTGCGCTGCTGATCACCGCGGCGCTTGGCGCTATGGTGCTCGCGCACCGGGAGCGGCTGACTCCCAAACCGACCCAGCGCGAGATGGTGGCTCAGCGGATGCGTGACTACGCGACGTCAGGGGTGCACCCAGGCGCTCTGCCCAACCCGGGTTCCTTCGCCCGACACAACTCCGTCGACACCCCGGCGCTGCTGCCCGACGGCACACCATCAGAGCTGTCGATCTCCCGGGTGATGCGGGCGCGCGGTACGGTGCGCGACGTCTCGCGCGACCGGCTGACCGAGCGCGGGATCGAGACAGAGACCCGGCAGATCGAGGAGGGCGAGCGGTGAGCGCCACCCCCTTCCTGATCTTGTCGGCGCTGCTCTTCGGGGTCGGCGCCGTCGGTGTGCTCGTCCGGCGCAACGCCATTGTCGTCTTCATGTGCGTCGAGCTGATGCTGAACGCCGCCAACCTCGCCTTCGTGACCTTCTCCCGCCAGCACGGCAACTTCGACGGTCAGATCGCCGCCTTCTTCGTGATGGTGGTCGCCGCAGCCGAGGTCGTCGTCGGCCTCGCGATCATCATGACCATCTTCCGCACGCGTCGTTCGGCCTCGGTCGACGACGCGAGCCTTCTCAAGTACTAGGAGCCAGCTGGATGAGCCTGCTGTACTTGATCGTCGGCATCCCTGCCATCAGCGCCGCAGTGCTGCTGCTGGGCGGCCGGCTCACCGACCGCTGGGGTCACCTGCTGGGCGCACTCGCGCCCCTGGCGTCCTTCGTGGCCGGGCTCGTCGCGTTCGCTCAGCTGGCCGGTGGGGACGACGAGGCGCTCACCCAGCGGTTGTTCACCTGGATCGACGTGGCCGGTTTCCATGTGGACATCGGGCTGCTCTTCGACCCGCTCTCCGCCGTCTTCGTGTTGCTGATCACGGGTGTGGGCAGCCTGATCCACATCTACTCGATCGGCTACATGGAGCACGACGAGCGGCGGCGCCGTTTCTTCGGCTACCTGAACTTGTTCGTCGCCGCGATGCTGACGCTGGTGCTCGCCGACGACTACCTCGCCTTGTTCCTTGGCTGGGAAGGTGTCGGGCTGGCGTCGTACCTGCTCATCGGCTTCTGGCAGTACAAGGTGTCAGCCGCCGTCGCCGCGAAGAAGGCGTTCGTCGTCAACCGCGTCGGCGACCTGGGCATGGCGCTGGCCATCATGTTGATGTTCGCCACCTTCGGGTCCACCTCGTTCGAGGGCGTTGCGGGCGGGATGGGGCAGGCATCGGCCGCTACCGCCACCGCCTTGGGTCTGCTGCTTTTGCTCGCTGCCTGCGGCAAGTCCGCCCAGGTGCCGCTGCAGTCGTGGCTCCTCGACGCGATGGAAGGCCCGACCCCGGTGTCGGCGTTGATTCATGCCGCGACGATGGTGACCGCCGGCGTATACCTGGTCACCCGGTCGAACTTCATCTACGACCAGACCGAGACCGCGCAGACCGCGGTGGTGGTCGTCGGCCTCGTCACGCTGCTTTGGGGCGCCGTGATCGGCTGCGCGAAGGACGACATCAAGAAGGTACTGGCGGGCTCGACCATGAGCCAGATCGGCTACATGATGCTGGCGGCCGGTATCGGCCCGGCAGGTTACGCGTTCGCGATCTTCCACCTGCTGACGCACGGCTTCTTCAAGGCCAACCTGTTCCTCGGGGCCGGCTCGGTGATGCACGGCATGAACGACGAGGTGGACATGCGCCGCTACGGCGCGCTGCGAAGCGTCATGCCGGTGACCTTCGTGACGTTCGCGCTGGGCTATCTCGCGATCATCGGGTTCCCCGGCCTCGCTGGCTTCTGGTCCAAGGACAAGATCATCGAGGCAGCGTTCGGTGAGAACGTGTTGATCGGTGTCGGCGCCGTCGCCGGTGCGGGCATCACCGCGTTCTACATGACGAGGCTGATGCTGATGACGTTCATCAGCCAGCGCCGCTGGGCCAAGGAGGCTCACCCACACGAGTCGCCGCTGGTGATGACGGTTCCGCTGATCGTGCTCGGCGCGCTGTCGGTGGTCGGCGGCGCCTTGCTTCTCAACGGCTGGATCGTCGACTGGCTCGAGCCTGTCGTCGGGCGGGAGGAGCACCAGGACCTGCCGATCTCGGCAACGCTCATCACTGTGTCGGTCCTCGTGGTGGTGCTGGCGGGCGTCGCGGCCGCCGTCGTGATGTACGGCCGCGACAAGGTTGCCACGCGTGCGCCGTCGCGCGTTTCGCCGTTCACCAAGGCGGCCCGCGCCGACCTCTACGGTGACGCGTTCAACGAGGCGGCGCTGATGCGGCCAGGCCAGTACCTCACCCGCTCGTTGGTGTACGCCGACAACCGCGGGGTCGACGGCGCCGTCAACGGTCTCGCTGCTGTCGTCGGGGGCACGTCGGGTCGGGTCCGTCGCTGGCAGAGCGGCTTCGTGCGGTCGTACGCATTGTCGATGCTCGGCGGCTCCGCACTGCTTCTTCTCGCTGTGGTGGCGGTGAAGCTGGCATGACCGGAAGCGAGACAGCTGTGCCCTGGCTGACGATCCTGGCGCTCCTCCCCGTGGTAGGTGCGGTGGTCGTGCTGCTCGTGCCGAAGGGCTCCGCACTTCCGAAGCTGGTTGCGCTGGGATTTTCTGTGGTGGCGCTCGTGGTCACGGTCGCGATGGCGGTGCAGTTCGACGCCGACGGCGGCTTCCAGTTCGTCGAGCAGTACAACTGGATCGAGTCGTTCGGGGCCCACTACGCGGTCGGCCTCGACGGCCTCGGCCTGGTGCTTGTGCTGCTGACCGCGATCTTGACGCCGGTCGTGATCTTGGCGTCCTGGCACGACGCAGACGGCGGACGCTGGAGCGCCAACTCGTTCTTCGGCTGGATCCTCGCGCTGGAAGCGCTCTCGATCGGTGTGTTCGCCGCCACCGACGTGTTCTTGTTCTACGTGCTGTTCGAGGCGACACTGATCCCGATCTACTTCCTGATCGGCGGCTTCGGTGGACCTCAGCGTTCGTATGCCGCGGTGAAGTTCCTGCTCTACAGCCTCTTCGGAGGACTGCTCATGCTCGCCTCGGTCGTCGGCCTTTACGTCGTGTCGGCCGGAAACGAGGGCGGGTCGTCGTACCTGCTCGAGGACCTGATGGCCACCGACATCGGCACGTCCACGGGTCGGTGGCTGTTCCTCGGCTTCTTCATCGCGTTCGCGGTCAAGGCGCCGATGTGGCCGGTGCACACCTGGCTGCCTGATGCGGCGAGCGAGGCGACGTCGGGGACGTCGGTGCTGCTGGTGAGCGTGCTCGACAAGATCGGCACGTTCGGCATGATGCGCTTCTGCCTCAACATCTTCCCCGAGGCGTCGCGGTGGGCGACGCCCGTCGTGATCACGTTGGCCGTCATCTCGGTGATCTACGGCGCACTGCTCGCTATCGGCCAGCAGGACATGCGGCGGCTGATCGCCTACACGTCCGTGTCGCACTTCGGCTTCATCGTGCTCGGCATCTTCGCGATGACCAGCCAGGGCCAGAGCGGCGCCGCCCTCTACATGTTCAACCACGGACTGTCCACGGCGGCGTTGTTCCTCGTCACAGGTTTCTTGATCAGCAGACGGGGCTCGAAGATGATCGACGACTACGGAGGCGTCGAGAAGGTCGCCCCGGTGCTGGCCGGCACCTTCCTGCTGGCCGGCCTGTCCAGCCTTTCCCTGCCCGGGCTGTCGCCGTTCGTCAGCGAGTTCCTGGTGCTGGCCGGCACGTTCACGGTGTCGATCCCTGCCGCGGTGATCGCGACACTGGGCACCGTGCTGGCCGCGCTCTACATCTTGTACATGTACCAGCGGACCATGACCGGTCCGGTCCGTCCCTCCACCGCGAAGCTTCCGGATCTCCGGGCGCGTGAAGTGGTGGCGCTGGCACCGCTGCTGCTGCTCATCGTCGTGCTCGGCTTCTTCCCCAAGCCCGCACTGGATGCGCTGAACCCGACCGTCGACCGGCTGCTTCAGCAGGTGGGCATGGAAGACCCGCAACCTACCGTCGCCAGTGAGGAGGGAGGCTCATGACCGCACACACCAGCACGCTTGCCTCCCGGCTGGCCGCGGAGGCATTCAACAAGCCGGACATCGACTACGGCAAGCTGTCGCCGCTGCTCATCGTCTTCGGCGTCGCCCTCGTCGGCGTCTTGGTCGAGGCGTTCGCTCCACGGGACCGGCGCTACGTCATCCAGACCGCTGTGTCGATCGTCGGTCTCGCCGCGGCGCTCGCCGCGGTCGTCGTCGTCGGCCTCAACGTGCAGTCGAACCATGGTGGCGCCTCGCTCGGGTCTGTCGAGGCGATGGGCGCGATCGCTGTGGACGGCCCGTCCCTGTTCATCTGGGGAACGGTGCTCATCTTCTCGCTGATGAGCGTCCTGCTCTTCGCTGAACGCCAGCTCGAAGGTGGCATCACCGCCTTCGCCGGCCAGGCGGCGGCGTTGCCGGGAACCGAGGCGGAGCGCGAGGCGTCGTCTCGGGGCATCGAGCACACCGAGGTCTTCCCGCTGATGCTGTTCGCCATCGGCGGCATGATGCTGTTCGCGTCCGCCAACGACCTGCTGACGATGTTCGTGGCCCTCGAGGTGCTGTCGTTACCTCTGTATCTGCTGTGTGGGCTGGCCCGCCGGCGCCGGCTGATCAGCCAGGAGGCGGCGCTGAAGTACTTCTTACTCGGCGCGTTCTCGTCGGCGTTCTTCTTGTACGGCATCGCCCTCGTCTACGGGTACGCCGGCAGCTTCAGGCTCGGCGACATCGACACCGCCGTCTCCTCGACCGTCGGCGGCAACGGGCTACTGCTCGCGGGCATGGCGTTGATGGCGGTGGGGCTGCTCTTCAAGGTGAGCGCCGCGCCGTTCCACGCCTGGACCCCCGACGTCTACCAAGGCGCTCCGACCGCCGTCACCGCGTTCATGGCTGCGTGCACCAAGGTGGCTGCCTTCGGGGCGCTGCTGCGCGTGTTCTACGTCGCTCTTGGCGGGGTGCGTTGGGACTGGCAGCCGATGATGTGGGTGATCGCCGCCCTCACGATGGCGATCGGTTCGATCGTCGCGATCACTCAGACCGACATCAAGCGGATGCTCGCCTACTCGTCGGTCGCCCACGCCGGTTTCCTGATCACCGGTTTCGTCGGTGCGCAGCAGGGGATCGAGGTCGCCGGACAGCAGATCAGCAGCCTGCAAGCCGTGATGTTCTATCTGGTGGCCTACGGGTTCACCACCATCGGCGCCTTCGCCGTCGTTACCGTCGTACGCGATGCCGGCGGTGAGACGACCCACCTGTCCCGCTGGGCCGGCCTCGGCAAGGAGGCACCGGTGGTGGCCGGCGTCTTCGCCTTCTTCCTGCTGGCGTTCGCGGGCATCCCGTTGACGTCGGGGTTCACCGGCAAGTGGGCGGTCTTCACGTCGGCCTGGGCCGGCGGGGCATGGCCGCTCGTCGTCGTGGCCGTCCTGATGAGCGTGGTGGCGGCGTTCTTCTACGTGCGGGTCATCGTCGTGATGTTCTTCTCCGACCCGGTCGGTGACGGGCCGACGGTCGCGGTGCCCAGCATCCTCACCACGATCACGATCACGGTCGGCGCCGCCATGACGCTGCTTCTCGGCGTGGTCCCGCAGCCCGTGTTCGACCTCGCACGCGCCGCCGGTGAGTTCATCCGCTGATGCGTCCCCCTTCGCCCGTCCTCGGACTTCCCATCGTCGACCCGGACCTCGAGTCCCGGATCCGGCTGCGCCTGCTCGAGATCGAGAAGGAGCTGGCCGGAGCGGTCGCCTCCGACATCGACTTCGTCAACGAGGCTGCGCATCACCTGCTCGAAGCCGGTGGGAAGCGCTTCCGGCCGCTGCTGTGTGTGCTCGCCGCGGAGTTCGGTGACCGAGACGCGCCGGGCGTCGTCCCCGCCGCACTGGTGGTCGAGCTGACGCACCTGGCGACGCTCTACCACGACGACGTGATGGACGAGGCGGAGCTGCGCCGCGGTGCCCCCAGCGCGAACGCGCGGTGGGACAACTCCGTCGCGATCCTCACCGGGGACTTCCTGTTCGCCCGGGCGTCCGACATCGTCGCCGACCTCGGCCCGGAGGCTGTGCGCATCCAGGCGCGTACCTTCGCCCGACTGGTCCAGGGTCAAATTCGAGAGACGATCGGTCCGGGAGCCGACGACGACCCGCTGCAGCACTACCTGTCGGTGGTAGCGGACAAGACGGGCTCCCTGATCGCGACGTCGGCCCGCTTCGGTGCCAAGATCGCGGGAGCTTCCTGCGAGGCCGAGGAGGTGTTGACCGCGTTCGGCGAGCAGATCGGCACGGTGTTCCAGCTGTCGGACGACATCATCGACGTGGCCAGCGACAGTGCCGACCTCGGGAAGGCCTCCGGAACCGACCTGCGTGAGGGCATCCCTACCCTGCCGACGTTGTACGCCGGCCGGTCCGAGGACGCAGCTGACGCCC
>JACCVA010000215.1 GCA_013698435.1 Nocardioidaceae bacterium
CGCGCAGATCACGCAGCCAGCCCGCCGCCCACGAGGATGCAGCGGAGCCGGTGCGCATGCCGGCCACCTTAGTGTCGGGTCTCTCGTCAGGCGCCGCGGAGCCAGCGGTGTCCACGCGACGTCGGGGATGTGGCGACCGAGGCCCCGTCCTCGAACTGGTGGGGACGGCCTGGCCCCCCGTCCACCAGGCCGCCCCGAACCGGCGATGCACCCCTCACGGGCATGGCCGCACCTGTTTCCGTCAGCGGGTCGTAGGGCCCGCATGAACCATTGCAACGCAGTTGCGTCGGTTGTGAACAGGCAGAATGCCCGGCAGTTTTCGGGGGTCGCCCGCGGCCGAGGCGTGGCGTGGCCGTCACCCGGTCCGGTGGTCCTCGATCCGCTTGGCCTTTCCCAGGGATCGCTCGAGCGCCTGCGGCTCGGTGACCTCGACGTCGACGGTCACACCGACGTTGTCCTTCACCAGCACCGCCAGCTGTCGGCCCAGCTGTGCGCGGGCGTCCGCACCGACGCCGGCGTCGTGCGCCTCGACGCGGACGGTCAGCTCATCCATCCGGGCGGGACGGGTCAGCACGCAGACGTAGTGCGGCGTCAGCCCGTCCACCTTGAGCAGCTGCTCCTCGATCTGGGTCGGGAACACGTTGACGCCCCGAACGATCATCATGTCGTCGGTGCGGCCGGTGACCTTCTCCATCCGCCGGTACGCCGGCCGCGCCGTTCCCGGCAGCAGCCGGGTCAGGTCACGGGTGCGGTAGCGGATCACCGGCATCGCCTGCTTGGTCAGCGACGTGAAGACGAGCTCGCCTTCCTCGCCCGCGGCCAGCGCCTCACCGGAGACCGGGTCGATGACCTCGGGGTAGAAGTGGTCCTCCCAGACGTGCAGACCGTCCTTTGACTCGACACATTCTTGCGCGACCCCTGGCCCCATCACCTCGCTCAGCCCGTAGATGTCTACGGCGTGCATGGCGCAACGCGTCTCGATCTCGCCACGCATCTCGTCGGTCCACGGCTCGGCACCGAAGATGCCGATCTCGAGCGAGGACGCCGCTGGGTCCATACCCTGGCGCTCCATCTCGTCGACGATCGCGAGGAAGTACGACGGTGTCACCATGATGACCCGCGGCTGGAAGTCCCGGATCAGCTGCACCTGCCGCTCCGTCATCCCGCCGCTGACCGGCACCACCGTGCAGCCGAGACGCTCGGCGCCGTAGTGGGCGCCAAGGCCGCCGGTGAACAGGCCGTAGCCGTAGGCGACGTGGAGCAGGTCGCCGCGCCGACCACCCGCCGCCCGGATCGACCGCGCCATCACGTCTGACCAGATGTCGAGGTCGGCGGCTGTGTATCCGACGACGGTCGGCCGGCCCGTCGTACCGCTCGACGCGTGCACGCGCGCCACCTCCGCACGCGGCACGGCGAACATGCCGAACGGGTAGTTGTCGCGGAGGTCCGCCTTGCTGGTCAGTGGAAATAGAGCCAGGTCCTCCAGCGACCTGAGGTCGTCGGGGTGGACGCCGGCGGAGTCGAACGCCGCGCCGTAGTGAGGCACGTGCGCGTAGACGTGGTGCAGCGTCTCGCGGAGCCGGGCCAGCTGGAGGGCGCGGAGCTCGTCGACCGAGTGCCGTTCGGCGTCGTCCCAGAGCTCGCGCGGTGTGAACAGGTCAGCCATCGTGGCCCTCTTCCGTCACGTCGACCAGTGCGCCACCGATGGTGCGGCTTCGTCCGCGGAACTCCGCGACCACGTCGTCGCCGCGGGTGACGCGGACGTCGTAGATGCCGTTGCGTCCGAACCGGGCCCGCTCGGTGGCCCCGGCGACGAGCCGGTCGCCGAGACGTGCCGGCGCAGCAAAGACGATGTCGCAGGCCTGGGCCACCGTGCGTTCGTTGCGCGAGTTGCAGGCGAAGGCGAAAGCGGAGTCGGCGAGGGCGAAGATGAACCCGCCGTGAGCGGTCCCGTGGCCGTTGGTCATGTCGTCGCGGACCGTCATCGAGACGGTAGCGGTGCCGCTGGCCACGGCCTCGATCGTCATGCCGAGCTGCCGGGAGGCGACGTCATCGGCCCACATCACGTCGGCGCATCGTTGGGCCAGCTCGTCGGCCGCAGTCACAGCGGTTTCTCCAGCATCACGGTGATGTGGCCGTCGGCCTGGGTGAGGTGACCGATCTCGCGATAGCCGCGCCGCTCGTGGAACGCGAGCGACTCGACGTTCGGCGGATCGGAGTTCACCTCGCAGACCATCCGTCCGTGCGGCACGGCATGCTGCTCGATCTCGTCGTACAAGGCGGTGGCGATGCCGCGCCGGCGGAAGTCCCGCGAGACCGCGATCCGGTCGAGGTAGATGAAGTCGTCGAACCGCTCGCCGTGCCAGGCGTAGTTGACGGAGTCGTACGCCGTCTGCGGGCCGTAGGCGACCGCGAACGCCGCGACCGTCGTCTCGACGTCACACACCACCACGTGCTCGGCGGCGGCTCGGTGCCGGGCAAGACCGTCGGCGTCCAGTGGGCTCAACGCCCAGACGGACGCCTCGTTCAGGGCCAACACGGCCGGCACGTCCCGGTCGGCCAGCGGGCGGATCAGCATGACGCCGACTCTCTCACGGCCTCGTACGCCGAGTAAGGTCGCTGCAGCCGTTGATCGCACCAGACCCGTAGTGAGGACCGCCGTGACCCAGGCCGCCGACTTCTTCGCCACCCACCGCACGCTGCTCGACGAGGCCGTCGAGGCCACCCGCAGCCGCGGCTACTACTGGGCGTTCCCCGAGTCGCCGAGCCCGAAGGTGTACGGCGAGACGGCGGCTGCGGACGGCGCCGCGGCATTCGAAGGTTGGCTCGGCAAGAGGTTCCCCCTCTCCACGCCCGGCTCGGAGATGACCGTGGCGACCGAGAAGTCGCCGTACGGCAAGCCCTTGGACGTGCACTACCCGCGGGTGACGCCGGACGGTGTGCCCGCACTGGTGCAGGCCGCCGGCGCGGGCCTCACGCAATGGCGAGACGCCGGCATCGAGGCGCGGGTCGGCGCCGGTCTGGAGATCCTCAAACGTCTGCATGAGAGGGTCTTCGAGCTCGCCAACGCGGTGCAGCACACGTCGGGGCAGGCCTTCGTGATGGCGTTCCAAGCAGGCGGGGCGCACGCGCTCGACCGGGCGCTCGAGGCGATCGCCTACGCGTACGCCGAGATGACGCGCGTGCCGGCGACGGTCGTCTGGGAGAAGCCTGGAAGAGATGCGCCGGTCCGGATGGAGAAGACGTTCACGGTGGCGCCGCGGGGGCTGGCACTCGTCGTCGCCTGCAACACGTTCCCGACCTGGAACTCCTGGCCCGGACTCTTCGCGTCGCTCGTCACGGGGAACCCCGTCATCGTCAAGCCGCACCCCGGCGCGGTGCTGCCGCTCGCGATCACCGTGCAGGTGAGCCAGGAGGTGCTGTCCGACGCCGGCTTCGACCCTCATCTGGTGACGCTGGCTGCCGAGGACCCGGCCGACGGGCTCGCCGCGGTGCTGGCCGTGCGCCCTGAGGTCAAGCTGATCGACTTCACCGGCGGCAACGCGTTCGGTGAGTGGCTGGAGGACAACGCGCGGCAGGCGACCGTCTTCACGGAGAAGGCGGGCGTCAACACCGTCGTGCTCGACTCCACCGACTCGTTCAAGGGGATGTGCTTCAACCTGGCCTTCTCGCTCGCGCTCTACGCCGGCCAGATGTGCACCTCTCCGCAGAACCTCTACCTGCCGGCGGACGGCATCGAGACCGACGACGGCCACAAGTCCGTCGCTGACGTGGTGAGTGGACTGGAGACCGCCTTCGGCAAGCTCATCGGCGACGACGCCCGAGCCGTCGAGCTTCTCGGCGGGGTGGTCAACGACGGCGTGCTGGAGCGGCTCGGCCAGGTCGGCTCCGTCGGCTCGGTGGCGATCGCCTCACGCCAGGTGCATCACCCGACGTTCGAGGACGCCGTCGTGCGTACGCCGGCGGTGGTGGTGCTCGACGTTGGGGACGCCTCGACGTACGAGAACGAGTGCTTCGGTCCGGTGGCGTACCTGATCAAGACCGGCTCGACCGTCGAGTCGATCGAGACGTTTCGGCGTACGGCGATCGAGCACGGCGCGATGACCGCATCGGTGTACTCGACGAGCGACGACACGATCGCGGCGATGCGCTCAGCGGCGCTGGACGCCGGGGTCGCGCTGAGCGAGAACCTCACCGGACAGGTGTTCGTCAACCAGTCGGCGGCGTTCTCGGACTTCCACGGCACCGGCGCCAACCC
>JACCVA010000224.1 GCA_013698435.1 Nocardioidaceae bacterium
CGAACACCGCATCGAACTCTGCCAGCCGCGACGGCTGCTCCACCGTCGGCAGAGTGCACGCCAGTGGTACCCACGATGGGTCAGCCAATGCCCTGTTGTCGCTCATAGCCTCACGGTAAACCTGTACCGAGGTACCGGATGCAACCCTCAAACATCGACTCGCGAGTCGCACGTAGACGGCAACCTCGCGTGGCGTGCGTGTCCGTAAGGGATGGTCTACCGCGACGAGTTTCAGCTACCTCACGGGTGCGGTTGTGCGAGCACGAGCGCAGCGTTGGAAAGACCGTCGGCGAGGTCCCGAGGAAGGTCTTCGTCATCCCCGGGCGGAACGAACCGGCGCGCAAGGGGCTGTTCGCCTTCCCGCGGTCGATCGGACGAGATCGAAGCGACGGCGACGGGGGTGGCACCGCGCTGACGTACAACGCCACGGAGGGCTACTTCCAGTACAACTGGAAGACGCCTAAGGTTGCCGGACCGTGCCTCACGGTGGTCGTGACCACCGCCGACGGCTCGCGCGTGACGGCACTGTTCCGACTGCGGTGATGCAGAGCTCCTTCGGGTCACCGGTGGCCAACGGTGGCCCGAAGGAGCGGCGACCCCGTTCCCCGAGGGCCGCCCCTGGCACTATCAGTCCATGCACGAATACATGCACGCCACCACACCGACCGCGGACACCGAGGTCCGCAGGTGGCACCGCGCCTACGGCCTGCAGGTCGTGCTCGCCATCGGACTGTTCGGCGCTGCCGTCCTGGTCGCCAGGATCCAGCACCTTCCCGTCCGGGACCCGGACGACTCGATCATGGGGCCGTCGTACGTGCGGCTGCCCCTCATCGCCGTCACCTGCTTCCTGGTCGACGTGGCTGCCCGCTCCCTGCGCGGCGGCGGTGGACTGGTCGGATGGCGGGCACGGGTCCCGGCGGTCGTGCGCGAGCGCTGGAACGCCCCGCGGGTGCGGCTCGTGCTGATCGGCATGGGCAGCTGGTACCTCGCCTATGTCGGCTTCCGCAACCTCAAGAGCTACGTCCCGTTCGTGCGGCCGCACATGCTGGACGACGACCTGCTGCGCCTCGACCGGGACCTTGCGCTCGGCCACGACCCGGCCACATTGCTGCACGACCTGCTGGGCACCGGGGTCGCCGCGCACCTGATGTCCGTCACGTACGTCGCGTGGATCGTGTTCCTCACGCTGTCCTTGGTGATCGCCCTGTTCTGGACCAGCAACGTCGCCACGGCCTGCTGGTACGTCACCGCCGTCGCGGTCAACTGGGTGCTGGGGGTGGCGATCTACTACCTGGTGCCGTCGACCGGCCCGATCTACGCCCGACCCGAGCTGTTCGCCGACCTGCCGGAGACGCAGGTGACGCACATCGCCCGGAGCTGGCTGGCCGACCGGACCGACATGCTCGCCGACCCGTTCGGGACCGATGCGCTGCAGACCATCGCGGCCTTCGCGTCGCTGCACGTGTCCGTCATGGTCACCGCCTCGCTGGTCGCGATGATGATCGGACTGCGGCCGGTGTGGATCCAGTGGGGCCTGTGGCTGTTCCTGCTCCTGAACGTCCTCGCCACGGTCTACCTGGGGTGGCACTACCTGCTGGACGTGTTCGGCGGGGTGGCGATCGGGGTGGTCGCGGTGTGGACCGCGGCGTGGGGCACGGGCAACGCGCATCGGCTTCCATCCCTCGTCCCGGCCCGCCACGAGCACGCCGACGCCCTGACCTCCCCGGCGTACGACGGGTCCGTCGGCGCCGTGGGCCGTGCGCGACCCGAACGCGAGCGGTTCTGGAGCTGGCCGACCGTCGTGACGGTGTTGCGGACGGTCGGCGCGCTCACCATGGTCGTCCTGGCCTTCCGGGACGACTCCATGGGCTTCCTGCTCGCCGGCCTGGCCATCTACTGGGCGGGCGACAACCTGGACGGCTGGCTGGCGCGGCGTCTGGACCAGGAGACCAGGACCGGAGCCGTGGCCGACATCGTCTGCGACCGCCTGTCGGCGGTCCCGTTCTACGTCGGGCTGGTCTGGATGGACACCACCCTCGCTCTGCCGGTGGGGGTGTACGTCCTCGAGTTCCTCGTCGTCGACCTGGTGCTCTCGCTGGGCTTCCTGGCCTGGCCGCTGGTCAGCCCCAACTACTTCTACCTGGTGGACCACCGGCTCTGGGCCCTCAATTGGTCGCCACTGGGGAAGACCGTCAACTCGGCGGCCTTCCTCGCCATCCTGCTCCTCACTCGGGACGCCGTGCTCGCGACCGTGTTCGCCCTGGCCCTTCTCACGCTCAAGGTCTTGTCCCTGGCCAGGCTACTGCGCCATGCGCTGCCCGACGCCTCTGTGCACGACCCCCGGATCCGTGGCCACGCGGCGAAGTCGGCGGGTGGGGCCGGGCCGTGAGGCCGCGGAACTTTCGCGACCCCTTATCTCTCCTCTCCCGTCGCGGAGCGTGGGAGGACAGATAGGGGTGACGAAAGTTCCGCCCGCGCCCAAGTCAATCCCGTCTTAAGGGTCGACGGGGCCAGGCGTGGCGACCCGAGCCGACCTGCCCGGTGGCGGCGCCTGGGTTTCCTCCTCTAAGCCGGGAAGCGGTGCTGTCCGAGCTGGATCAGGCCGGTCTGCCGGCCCGGACTGAGACCCACCTGGACGGGTGAGCGCCGTGAAGCCGTCACGACCCGGCCGCCGTCGCATCGTGCGCCGATGGCCTGTTCAGGAACTCGAGGGCCCACCATGCCGAGCGCATCCTGGGCTCGGCAGTCATCGATTGACGGCGCGACCACCTCTTGTCACGCATGCTGGTTGAGCCTCGGTCCTCCTTCGAGGACGACTTTGAACTCCGAAGAGAGCGCTTGAACGCCAGGTTCATCGACGGGTAAGTCCGGGGCTCCCTCCTTCGAACGAGCCCAACCTTTGGAAGACTTCACCGCAACTCGATGCGGCATATCTGAACCTTTGACAAGGTGCTTCATAGACA
>JACCVA010000232.1 GCA_013698435.1 Nocardioidaceae bacterium
GCTGTCGCGGCAGCGAGATGTGCTGGAAGTCGCAGCCACCGCACAGGCCCGGCCCGGCGTAAGGGCACGGCCTGTCGACGCGGTCCGGCGACGCCTCGAGCACTTCGACGGCATCTGCCCGCAGGAATCGCGAGTCTGACTGGCCGTCAGTTACGCGAACGCGCACCCGCTCGCCGGTGAGGGCGTGCCGGACGAAGACCACCCTGCCTTCGTGCCTGGCGACGTGGTGGCCGCCGTGCGCGACCGGGCCGACGTCGACCACGACCGCGGTTCCAACGAGAGATTCAGACACTGTCGTGGTCGTCGTCGGCGGCTCGGCGAGTTCGCGCGCGGGCCCGTCGCGCGCCGCTGACCAGGCTACGGCGCACCGAGTCGTCGCGATCAGCTCGCTGCTCCGCCGCCGCCGACGACCTGAGCTGGAACGGCACGGAGGTGACCATGACACCAGGTGTGAACAGGAGCCTGCCCTTCAACCGCAGGGCCGTCTGATTGTGCAGGAGTTGCTCCCACCATCTGCCGACGACGTACTCCGGGATGTAGACCGTGACCACGTCACGAGGGCTGCGTCGCCGGAGCTCGCGCACGTAGTCGAGGATCGGTCGAGTGATCTCTCGGTACGGCGAGGCAAGCACCTTCAGCGGGACCGGCAACCCGGTCTCGTCCCACTGCGCGAGCAGCTTCTTGGTGGTCTCGTCGTCGACGTCGATGGTGACAGCCTCGATGGTGTTGGGCCGGGAGGCCCGGGCGTAAGCGACTGCTCGCAACGTCGGCTTGTGCACCTTGGAGACCAGCACGATCGCGTGGATGCGCGACGGCAGCGACAGGTCGTCCTCATCCACGGCGAGCTCCCGGGCGACTAGGTCGTAGTGGTGCCGGATGCCGCGCATCACGAAGAACAGCACCGTCATGGCGAGGATCGCGATCCAGGCGCCGTGGGTGAACTTCGTCACGAGCACGATGACGAGCACGAGCGCCGTCACGGTGAGACCGATGGCGTTGATGACCCGGCTGCGCTGCATCCGTCTGCGGGTGGCTCCGTCCGTCTCGTTACGCAGGTGCCGCGTCCAGTGCCGGACCATGCCGGTCTGGCTCACGGTGAACGACACGAACACACCCACGATGTAGAGCTGGATCAGCTTGGTCACCTGCGCGTCGAAGGCGTAGATGAGCACGATGGCAAAGCCCGCCAGCAGCACGATGCCATTGGAGAAGGCGAGTCGGTCGCCACGGGTGTGCAGCTGCCGCGGCAGGTAGCCGTCGCCGGCCAGGATCGACGCCAGCACAGGGAACCCGTTGAACGCGGTGTTGGCGGCCAGCACCAAGATGACCCCGGTCGACGCGGCGACCAGGTAGAAGCCGAGCAGGAAGTGGTCGAAGATCGCCTTGGCCAGCTGCCCTATCACGGGATCTTGGTTGAAGTCGACCGGCTGCAGCTTGCCCTGCGGGTCGAGGAGGCGTACGCCGTTGTCGACGTCCGCGAGCCGGACGTCCATCAGGTTGCCGAGCACGAGGATGGAGAGCCCCATCGTCACCGCGATGGTGCCGAGAAGCAGCAGTGTGGCCGCCGCGTTCTTGCCCTTGGGCTTGCGGAACGCGGGCACCCCGTTGCTGATCGCCTCGACCCCGGTCAGCGCCGCCGAACCCGAGGCAAAGGCACGCAGGATCAAGAAGATCAGTGCGAAGCTCCCGAAGCCGCCGACGATCGTCTGGGTGCCCTGGATGCTGTAGTCGGCGAGCTCCGAGTCCGGCAGCGTGCCGCGGAAGTAGCGGAAGAAGCCCCACAGCGTCATGGCGAAGATGGAGAACATGAAGATGTACGTCGGCACGGCGAACAAGGTGCCCGACTCCTTGACGCCGCGCAGGTTCATCGTCATCAAGAAGACGACGGCGATGATCGCCACGGCGGCCTCGTGGTCCTGCAGCGGGTCGATGGCGGAGGCGGCGTACTGCGCAGCCGACGAGATCGACACCGCCACGGTCAGCACGTAGTCGACCATCAGCGCGCTCGCCACCGTCAGGCCGGCGACGGAGCCGACGTTCGTGGTCGCGACCTCGTAGTCGCCTCCACCGGACTGGTAAGCCTGCACGTTCTGCCGGTAGGAGGCGATCACCACCAGCATCACCAGCGCGACGAAGATCCCGACCTTCCACGAAACGGTGTAGTAGGCAAGGCCCGCTGCGGACAGGGTCAGGAAGATCTCGTCCGGCGCGTAGCCCACCGATGACAAGGCGTCGCTCGCGAACACCGGGAGAGCAATCCGCTTGGGAAGCAGCGTCTCCCCGAGCTGGGTGTTGCGAAGCTTCCGCCCCAGCAGCAGCCGCTTGCCGATGTCCCGGATACCCATTGCGGCGATGCTAGTGGTCATCTCTGTCAGTTCGTCGGGGCCCCCGCGGCCCAGGCACGCACATCGTTGCGTTGGCATCGCTCGAGAGACGCCCAGTCTGCCTTCGCGACGCCGCCTTGCGCTGCACGCACCTGGACCACGGCTACCCTCGACGAACTTCCGTCGACAACCACTAGCGCTCAGCCGCCCTCACCACGACTTGGGTACGCCGCACACCGGTCGTTGTCTCGGTGTAGCGTCACGTGACGAGACAGGCGGCCGGCAGGCCGCCGTCGACGACGACAGCAGACCCCCGGGAGTGAGCGCGTGCATGTGGTGATCATGGGGTGCGGACGTGTCGGCTCGACGCTCGCCCGCAACCTCGAGGAGCGCGGCCACACGATCGCCGTTATCGACGGCAACCCCGACGCCTTTCGCCGGCTCGGCCCGAACTTCGGCGGCGACAAGGTCACCGGTCTCGGCTTCGACCAGTCGGTCCTCAAGTCGGCACGCATCGACGAGGCGGGTGGCTTCGCCGCCGTCAGCAGCGGCGACAACTCCAACATCATCTCCGCGCGGGTGGCCCGGGAGACGTTCGGCATCGACAACGTGGTTGCCCGCATCTATGACCCCGGCCGTGCCGAGGTCTACCAGCGGCTCGGTATCCCGACGGTCGCGACGGTTCGGTGGACCGCCGACCAGATCATCCGGAGGCTGCTGCCCGAGGGTTCCGAGCCCGAGTGGCGCGACCCCTCCGGCATGATCCGGATCGAGATCGTCGTCACTCCGGAGCCCTGGGTCGGCCACCGCGTCACCCAGCTGGAGGCCACCGGTGCCCGGGTGGCGTTTCTCACCCGGCTCGGCGAAGGGTTGCTGCCGGCGGCCGACACGGTCCTGCAGGATGGTGACGAGCTGCACCTGGTGATGGCCGACGCGACAGCGGAGCGCACCAACGCGGCGATCTCTGCCGGACCCGAGGAGAGCTGATGCGCGTTGCCATCGCCGGAGCCGGTGCAGTAGGCAGGTCTGTCGCCGCCGAGCTGCTAGAGAACGGTCACGAGGTGCTCCTGATCGACAAGGATCCACGCGCGATCAAGGCTGCGACCGTCCCGCAGGCCGAGTGGCTGCTGGCTGACGCGTGCGAGCTGTCCTCGCTCGACGAGGCGGCACTGCAACGCTGCGACGTCGTGATCGCGTCCACCGGCGACGACAAGGCCAACCTCGTCATCGCCTTGCTCGCCAAAACCGAGTTCGCTGTGCCGCGCACGGTCGGGAGGGTCAACCACCCGTCCAACGAGTGGCTCTTCAACGAGGCGTGGGGGGTCGATATCGCGGTGTCGACGCCGCGGATCATGTCGGCCCTTGTCGAGGAGGCGGTGACGGTAGGCGACGTCGTACGGCTCTTCACGTTCCAGCAGAGCGACGCCAACATGGTGGAGCTCACGCTGCCGGACGACTCGCCGTTCGTCGGCAAGACGGTCGCCGAGGTGCCGTGGCCAGCCGACACGTCTCTCGTCGCAGTCCTGCGCGAGGGACACGTGCACGCCCCTAACCCGGACGCCACCATCGAGGCGCATGACGAGCTGTTGTTCGTGAGCACGACGGCGGCCGAGCCCGACATCGAGCGGCTGCTCGCGCCCAGCGCCCACCACTAGCAGGGGTCAGGCCGGTCGGGCGGCTGGAAGTGGCGTCTGGTCACGGCTGAGCATCCACGCCATCGCAGCGAGCGCGGCTACCTGCAGCGGCCAGCCCATCACGACCTTGGCAACTCCCAACCAGCCCGCCTCACCGGCGGCCCACAACGGGTACTGCACCACCACCCGGATGACGCAGGGCGCAGCAAGCAAGAGCGTGAGCCGCGAGCAGAGGCTGGTCAGGTGCCGGTCCTTGCGCCATTCGGTCGGCTCCCCGGTGACGCTGCCGATCATGAAACCCACCAACGGCCAGCGCAGCGCGGCCGACCCCACCAGCAGGGCGGCGTACGCGGCGTTGTAGATGAGCCCTGGCAAGAAGGCATCCTCGGCCCGGCCGGATCGCAACGCGAAGAACGCCGCGATCGCGATCCCTACCATCGAGTTGACGACGAACTGCACCGACGAGCGATGCACCACCCGGGCGACCAGCAGAACCACCGCCAGCGAGCCGGAGACCACCAGCGACAGCTTGAGGTCGTGGCTCGTGATCCAGCACACAGTGAACCCGAGGGTCGGGATCGCACTTTCCAGCATGCCCCGCTTGCCCCCGAGCGCCTTGGACAGCTGCTGGCGTACCAGGGCCTCCACGGTGGTGGGCGCGGCGGAGGTCGCTGACGGGGGCGCGGTGTGCTGACCCTGCGTCGCCGGTGGGGTCTCGGACAAGGTCAGACCCGAAGCTCGTAGCGTGGGTTGTAGATCACCCGTCGCTGGTCGTGGCAGGACACCCGGCCATGGGCGACGAGGTTGGCGCCGGGCTTGATTCCGGCGATAGTCCGTCTGCCGAGCCAGACCAGCGTGATCACGCCTGACCCGTCGTACAGCGCGGCCTCGAGAGTGGGGGTGCCGGCAAGCGGCGCGAGCGACACGCTCTTGAGGTGGCCATAGACCGTCACCTGCTCACGGTCGTCGACTCCCTCGATGCGCTGGCACCCCTGCGACCGGCTGTCGGTCTGGAGCTCGTCCGCCTCGAGTTCCTCAGACGTGGCTGCCAGCCTGTGCAGCGCGCGACGCAGCCGGCCGGGCAGGGAGTGCCTGCCCGTGTCCGTGTCGGTGGCGTGAGCAGAGTTCGCGGTCATATCTTCAGCGTAACCACTCGTCGCCTCAGGCGTCGGGAGAGTCGTCGATCGGTGGGGACTGAGCGGGCATCTGCAGCGCAAGCATGGCGCGCGGGGCCATCGGGGCGTCGCCTCGCACCACGATCACTGCACGGAAAGCGGACTCGAGGATGCCGTCGGGGTCGGCTTCCTGTGCGCTCTTGCCGAGAAACGTGCCACGCAGCATCCAGCGGGGACCGTCGACGCCGACCACGCGACTGGCCTGGGTCGCTGGTCGGCCGTCGGGCGTCTGCACCGGTACGACGACCTTGAGCTCGGTGCCGTGCGCACCGTCCTGCTCCGTCGCCGTACCACCGCGTTTGGCGGCTTCGCCGGCGATGTCGGAACGCACCTCTTCCCAGATGCCGTCGTGGCGTGGCGCCGCGAACGCGCGCAGCTCGAGTCCGGACTCCGGGCCTGCCAGCAGCACCGACGCGACCGTCTGCGTCTGCTCGTCGACCTGCAGCCGGAGCTCCAGACCTTCGCCGCCTCTGACCACGATGCCACCGAGGTCGACGTAGGCCGGATCGTCGACATCGTGATCCGTCTCCGACCGGTCCCATGGACCTCGGTCCGCAGGCGGGGTCGAGGCGTCTGCGTCCGCCGGGCTCTCGTCGGTGCGGTGGGTGACGTCGCCGCCGCCGGTGACGTCGTCCTTCTTCGAACGGCGACGAAAGATCACGACACTTCCTCCTCTGCTGCTGCGGCCTCGTCGCCGGCTGTGGGCCTTGCGGAGAAACCGCCGGTCGAGCCGTGGCCGCCCGCGCCACGGTCGGAGCCGGGCAACGTGTCGACCTCGACGAACCGGGCCTGCTCGAATCGCTGGAACACCAGCTGTGCGATCCGGTCGCCGCGGCGGATCTCGACCGGTGCGCGGGGATCAAGGTTCACGAGGAGCACCTTCACCTCGCCGCGGTAGCCGGCATCGACGGTTCCAGGTGCATTGACGATCGACACTCCGAAGGAGGCGGCGAGTCCGGAGCGCGGGTGGACCAGGGCGACGTAGCCGTCGGGGAGGGCGAGGCTGATTCCGGTCGGCACCACGGCCCGCTCCCCCGGTCCCATGGTCACGTCGACGGTGCTCACGACGTCTGCGCCAGCGTCGCCGGGATGCGCGTAGGAGGGCAGCTCGCCGGCGGGGTCGAGCCGTCGGATCAGCACCTCGACCATCGTCGTGTTCCCCCTCTCGTCGCCGCGTGGATGAGTCCGTCACGGGCAGCTCGACCCGGGCAGCCCACCCTACTCGTCACGCCCGGTGGCAGGCTTGCCCGCATGGCGGCCGACAATCGTTACGTGGAGACGCTTCGGGTCCCGCTCGCCTGGTGGCTGCTGGGCGGCTTCTTCGGCCTCGCGGTCGGCTGGGCGTTCTACGTCGCAGCGCCACTCTCCTGGGCGCTCGCAGCAACTGCCCTCGCGCTCGCGACCACGTTCGGGGTGCTGTGGCGGTACGGCTCCGCGGGCGTCGTCGTGGACGGCAGGGGACTGACTGCCGCAAGGGCACACCTACCCTGGCGGCACGTGGGTCCGGTGACGCCGTTGGACGAGGACGCAGCCCGACGTGCGGCAGGAGTCGAGGCGGACGCGCGTGCCTTCACCGTGCTGCGTACCTATTGTCGGGGGGCTGTAAAGGTGACGGTGGTCGATGACGCCGACCCGACGCCGTACTGGCTCATCTCGACCCGCCACCCGGAGAACCTGGCCCGTCACCTGTCGCAACGGAGCGTGTAAGACTGAGAGCCATCGTCCAGGAGTGAGGAGTCTGTCGTGGCCAAGAGATCGGCGGGGTCAGGAGGCAAGCCCCAGAAGGACCAGCCCCAGAAGGAGAAGGGCAAGAAGTCCTGGAAGGTGCTGGGCACGGGTATCGCCCTGGTGGCGGGCCTAGCCACCACCCGAGCCCTGGACGCCCTGTGGCAGACCGCAACCGGCCGCAAGCCACCGACGTCTCCTGAGAGCCCGGAGATCGGTAACCGCGAAGCCATCATGTGGGCCGGCGTCAGCGGGTTGGCCATGGGTGTCGCCAAGATGTACGCCACTCGGCGGGCCGCGAGCTACTGGCTGAAGTCGTTCGACACGCTGCCGCCGGGCATGAACAAGGGCGCGACTCTGGAGACCAAGAAGAAGATCGCGAAGTAGGAGCGGCCCCGAGGCGGCCCAGCAGCCAAGTCGCCAGGAGCTACCTCATGCCGCGCAGTCGCGGCAGACCAGGACACCCTTCTTGGACGTCGCCAGCTGGCTGCGGTGGTGGACCAGGAAGCAGGACGAGCAGGTGAACTCGTCCTGTTGGCGCGGCAGTACCTGCACCGTAAGCTCCTCGTGGGACAGGTCGGCACCGGGCAGCTCGAACGACTCGGCGGCCTCGACCTCGTCCTCGTCGACCTTGCCCGAGTTCTTGTCGTGCCGGCGGGCCTTGAGCTCCTCGATGGAGTCCTCGT
>JACCVA010000263.1 GCA_013698435.1 Nocardioidaceae bacterium
GTCGATCACGGCCAGCATGAGCTGCGGCTTGCGTCCGACGCTTGCGTAGATCGTGTCGACCGAGACACGGGCACGGGCGGCAACGGCCGCCACGGTGGTGTCGGCGTACCCCTGGCGCGTGAACAGCTCACGGGCTGCCCTGAGGACCTGGCGCCGGGTTGCGGCCGCCTGTTCGGTTCGCAACACAGAGCGGTAGGCGCGGACCTTGACGGGCTGGGGCACGCCGTCTACGGTAGCACTATTCGTCCGAAGCCAATTCGGATCAAATGCGAGGAGCCGTTTCATGGCCGACCACGTGGGGCGCCCGGTGTGCCGCCATCGAGATGAGGGGCCGGCGACCTGGGCCATGGGTTCGCTCTTCGAGCGGCTGGTGGACGCCGAGGAGTCCGGCGGCGCGCTCGGGCTGAGCCTCGTCACGCAGCCGCCTGGGATTGCCACTCCGCTGCACCGGCACACGCACGAGGCGGAGGCCTTCTACCTCCTCGACGGGACGATGACCTACCGCGCCGGCGACGAGTCCTTCGATCTGGTGGCCGGCAGCTTCATCCATCTGCCCAAGGGTGTGCCGCACGCGTTCCGGGTCACCGGTCAGACGCCGGTCCGCTTCCTCGGCTTCACCGTGCCCGGCGCCTTGATGAGCCTGTACGACGAGGTCGGCATCCCGGCTCGCGAGCGTCGGCTGCCGGGTGACGACGGCCTTCCCATGGCCGAGGAGATCGCCCGATGGAACGAGGTGGGACCGCGCTACGGACTCGAGGTTCTCGGTCCACCGATCCCCGAGGTGGCCTGACCGTCACCGACCGGCTCAGCCGGTAGCGTCGCCGTTATGACGCAGCGACCGCCGGCGCAGTTCCGGCCAGTGGGCGACGCCGACGCGCAGCGCGCCAACCGCGGCGACTGGGACCGCGAGGCGGACGAGTACCAGCGCGAGCACGGAGAGTTCCTGGGAGATGCCGGCTTCATCTGGTCGCCCGAGGGCCTCGACGAGGCAGACATGCGCCTGCTCGGGGACGTCGAGGGGCGGCGCGTGCTCGAGATCGGTTGTGGTGCCGCGCAGTGTGCGCGGTGGCTTCGCAGCCAGGGTGCGACGGCGATCGGGCTCGACCTGTCGTTTCGACAGTTGCAGCACAGCCGACGTCTCGACGAGCAGACCTCACTTGCGGTGCCGGTCACCTGCGCGACCGCCACTGCCTTGCCCTTCGCCGACCACACCTTCGACCTCGGCTGCTCCGCCTTCGGCGCGCTGCCTTTCCTCGTCGACATCGACACCGCCCTGCGCGAGGTCGCCCGCGTGGTCCGACCCGGTGGGCGCTTCGTGTTCTCCGTCGTGCATCCGGTCCGGCAGCTGTTCCCGGACGACGCGTCGGAGAGCGGGCTGCGCGTCACCCGGTCCTACTTCGACACCTCGGCGTACGTCGAGGCGGACGCCGACGGGGTCGCCACGTACGTCGAGCCGCACCACACCCTCGGTGCCTGGGTGGCCGCGATCACGGCCGCCGGGTTGCGGATCGACGCCCTGATCGAGCCCGAGTGGCCGGCGGGACATACCCGGGTCTGGGGTGGCTGGGGGCCGGTCCGGGGTGCCTACCTCCCGGGCACCGCGATCTTCTCGACGTCGGTGGACGGGGTCGCCGCATGACGGCTGCCGAGACACCCGCCCCCGTCTTGGGCCAGGCCCGCGCGACCGGCATTGTGGCAGCCGGGATGATGGGGATGAACGTCCTCACGTACGCGTTCTCGCTGCTGTGCGCCCGCATGCTGGGACCCCGCGACTTCGGCGCACTGACGGCCCTGCTCGGGGTGATGATCGTCGCCAACGTGGCCGCCCTCGCGCTCCAGGCCACGGCCGCGCGGCGGCTGGCCACGACCAGCCCCGAGCATCGTGACGCCGTCGCTCACGATGTCATCCGCAACGGCTGGCGGGTGGCCGTGGCGCTGGCTGTGCTGTTGCTGGCGACTGCTCCACTGCTCGACCGGCTCCTCCACCTCGACGACTGGGTCACCGCGTGCGCGCCGGCTGTCGTAATGGCCCCGCTCACGTTGATGGGCGCCTACGCGGGCCTCCTTCAGGGAGGGCGTCGATGGGGGCCGCTGGCCCTGGTATACGCCTCGATGGGCGGGGGCCGAGTGGTCGCAGGTGCCGCTGCGGTGCTCATCCAGCCGTCGTTGCGCGCGGCCATGGTCGGGATCGCCGTCGGTGCGTTCGCGCCGGCGCTCGTCGGTGCCCTCGCCTGCCGGGTCACGGGGGCGCGAGAGCCTCACGTCGACCACCAGCCGGTGCTGCGAGAGCTGTGGACCAACGGGCACACGCTGCTGGCACTCTTCGCGTTCACGAACCTCGACGTGCTGCTGGCCCGGCACCTGCTCGACGAGCACCAGGCGGGCATCTACGCGGCGGGGGCGATCTTGGCGAAGGCGTGCCTGTTCCTGCCTACGTTCGTGCTTGTGGTCGCCTTCCCGACGATGGCGAGCGAGCGTGGCGGGCGCCCATGGCTGAGACCGCTGCTGGCGGTCGGCTTCCTCGGAGTACTGGCTGTGCTGGGTGCGTTGGTGCTGCCTGGACTGGCGGTCGCTTTCGCCGGCGGCTCGGCGTACGCCGACCTCGGAGACGTTGCCTGGCTGTTCGCTGCCGAGGGCACGATGTTCGCCGGCCTGCAGATCCTGGTCTACGACACGATCGCGGCGCAGTCCCATTCGGGCTTTCTGCTGTGGGTCGGCGCACTTGTGGTCCTAGTCGTGGCGCTCGTCGTCGTCGACTCGGTGCTGGCGCTGGTCACGTTGGTGGCGCTGGTCGGGCTGGGCGTCGGGCTAGTGACCGGCCTCATGCCAGGTGCGTCCGACCCCGACTGACACCTCGAGCGGCACGGCAAGGTCGGCCGCCGCAGCCATCTCGCGGCGTACGAGCTCCTCGAGCCGTTGGCGCTCCCCGGGCGCCACCTCGAAGACGAGCTCGTCGTGCACCTGCAGCAAGGTGCGCGAGGCAAGTCCTTCGTCGGCGAGGGCGGCGTCGACCTTCAACATGGCGACTTTGATGATGTCGGCCGCGGACCCTTGGATCGGGGCGTTGAGAGCCATCCTCTCGGCCATCTCCCGGCGCTGGCGGTTGTCGCTCGTCAGGTCGGGGAGGTAGCGGCGGCGACCCATGATGGTCTCGGTGAAACCGGTCCGCCTGGCTTCGTCGACGACGCCGTGCAGGTAGGCGCGCACCCCACCGAACCGCTGGAAGTACTCGTCCATCAGCCCGCGCGCCTCCGCTGGCTCGATGCCGAGCTGGAGGCCGAGGCCGTAGGCGGACAGCCCGTAGGCGAGCCCGTAGTTCATCGCCTTGATCTTGGAGCGCTGCGCCGGTGCGATCGCGCCGGCATCGACGTCGAACACCCGGGCAGCCATCACCGAGTGGAAGTCCTCGCCGGAGTGGAACGCCTCGATCAGACCTGCGTCCTCGGAGAGGTGCGCCATGATCCGCATCTCGATCTGGCTGTAGTCGGCCGTCAGCAACGACTCGAAACCGTCGCCGACCACGAACGCCTCGCGGATGCGACGGCCTTCTTCGGTGCGGATGGGGATGTTCTGCAGGTTGGGCTCGGTCGAGGAGAGTCGACCGGTGGCCGCGATCATCTGGTTGAAGGTCGTGTGGATCCGGCCGTCGTCGGCGATCGTCTTGAGCAGCCCCTCGACCGTCTGCCGCAGCCGGGTGACGTCACGGTGGACGAGCATGTGCTGGAGGAAGGGATGCTCGGTCTTGTTGTAGAGGGACTGCAGCGCCTCGGCCTCGGTGGTGTAACCGGTCTTGGTGCGCTTCGTCTTGGGCATCGCGAGCTCGTCGAACAGCACGACCTGCAGCTGCTTGGGCGAGCCGAGGTTGATCTGCTTGCCGATCACGGCGTACGCCTCGTCGGCGGCCTCCTTCACCCGCGCCGCGAACTGAGACTCCAGCGAGGCCAGGTAGTCGCCGTCGACCGCGATGCCGACACGCTCCACCGATGCGAGCACCTCCACGAGCGGCAGCTCGACCTCGGCGAGCAGCCGGGAGCCGCCACGAGCCTCGAGCTCGGTCGACAGCGCACCGGCCAGCTCGACGACGGCATGCGCGCGCTGCATCGACTCTGTAGCCATCGCCGAGTCGCCTTCGAGGTCGAACGACAGCTGGTCGGTCGCCGCCGCCTCACCCTTGAGCTCGCGGTGGAGGTAGCGCAAGGTGAGGTCGGCGAGGTCGTAGGAACGCTGGTCGGGGTGGGAGAGGTACGCCGACAGGGCGGTGTCGGCGGCAAGTCCCCGTAGCCGCAGCCCGCGCTCGTGGAGCATCAGCAAGGCGGTCTTGGCGTCGTGCATCGCCTTGGGGCGGTCGTCGTCGCCCAGCCACTGTGCCAGCGCCGTCTCGTCGTCAGGGCCGATCGTGGTGGCATCGATCCACGCCGCCGCGCCGGCCGGTGTGGCCAGTGAAACCGCGGCGACGTCGCCGGCGGCGCGGCTCCAGGAGCCATCGACATGCACCCCGACGAGGGTGTCCTCGTTCGCATGCGTGTCGAGCCAGTCGGCGACCTCGCCGGCGCCGAGCTGGGTGCCGTCAACGGAGGCGGCTTCGTCGATCTCGGGCTCGTCGGCGGACAGCGTCTGGAACAGGCGGTCACGGAGCACCCGGAACTCGAGACCGTCGAAGATCTGGTGGACCTCGTCGCGGTCCCAGGGGCGCTGCTCGAGGTCGGCCGGCGTCACGGGCAGGTCGAGGTCACGCACCAGCTCGTTGATGCGGCGGTTGCGGATGACGTCGGCCAGGTGCTCCCGCAACGACTCTCCCGCCTTGCCGGGGATCTCGTCGACGCGGGCGACGATCTCGTCGAGGGTCTCGAACTGGGTGATCCACTTCGCTGCCGTCTTGGGTCCCACCCCTGGCACGCCTGGAAGGTTGTCGCTGGTCTCCCCGACCATGGCAGCGAGGTCGGGGTAGTGGTGCGGCGGCACGCCGTACTTGTCGAACACGGCAGCCGGTGTCATCCGCGCCAGGTCGGAGACTCCCTTGCGGGGGTAGAGCACCGTGACATGCTCAGAGACGAGCTGGAACGCGTCGCGGTCTCCGGTGCAGATCAGCACGTCGTAGCCGGCGGCTTCGGCCTGCGTGGCGAGCGTCGCGATAACGTCGTCGGCCTCGAAGCCGTCCTTTTCCACCGACACCACGCGAAGCGCGCCCAAGACCTCCTGGACGAGCGACACCTGGCCCTTGAACTCGTCAGGACTCTTGGAGCGGTTGGCCTTGTAGTCGGCGTACTCGACCGACCGGAACGTCTGACGCGACACGTCGAACGCCACACCGATGTGCGTCGGTGCCTCGTCGCGAAGCACGTTGATGAGCATCGAGGTGAAGCCGTAGACGGCGTTGGTCGGCTGGCCGGTGGTGGTCGAGAAGTTCTCGACCGGCAGCGCATAGAACGCGCGGTACGCCAACGAGTGCCCGTCGAGCAGCAGCAACCGCGGTCGGGGGCCGGCAGCCGGGGCGGTCGAGGTCGAGTCGGTCACAGCCACAGGGCGACTTTAGTAGGCCACGCCGACATGCTGGTGACCGCGGCGGACCCGCCACCTAGGGTGATCGGGTTGACGACGAAGACGGCGGGAGAGCAGATGACCTACCCCGACAACGTGACCGAGACCTGGCCGGACATAGGCACCACGATCCATGAACGGATGGGGATCGAGATCACCGAGGCTGCGCCGGGACGGATCGTCGGCACGATGCCCGTCGAGGGCAACAGACAGCCTTTCGGGCTGCTGCACGGCGGTGCCTCCTGCGTGCTCGCCGAGAGTCTCGGCTCGATCGGGGCCGGGTTGCATGCGCATCCCGAGCGGATCGCGGTAGGCGTCGACATCAACGCCACCCATCACCGGCCGGCGCGCGACGGGGTCGTGACAGGCGTCGCGTCCGCCCTCCACCTCGGCCGCACCGTGGCTTGTTACGAGGTCGTCATCTCGGACGAGCAGGGGCGGCGGGTCTGCACCGCCCGCCTGACCTGTCAGCTGGTCCCTGCGGCTCGGTGAGCCAGCACCGGTGAGCCAGCACCGGTGAGCGGGCACCTGGGCGCCGGCTCAGCGGGTGGCGCGGGAACGGCGCATGAGTCGTCGCGTCGCCACGACGTTCGTGGTCGTCGACTTGGTGGTGGCTGAGTTGAGCCGCGAGCGCAGCCCGGCAACGGTGGAGGCGCGCACCACAGCGGCTTGGGCCATCCCGAGTCGCGCCAGGAAGCGGTTGGAGTCCCGGGCGCTCGCCGCGACCGACGCGACGATGTGCGCGGAGTCCTTCTCCTCGGCCCAGTCGGCGGCAGCAGACATCAGCGACGTGCCGACGCCGCGTCGACGGTAGTCGCTCAGGACGTGAAGGTTGCCGACGTGAACGGCGTCCTGGTCGTGGATCGGGGAGATCGGGGCTCGACGCAGGTGCGCGACGCCTACCGGCTGCTCGTCGATGACGGCGACCAGCAGCCGTTCGGAAGGGTCGGTGTCGAGCCGGAGGATGGCACGTGCGGTGTCGTCAGCGGTTGCCTGCGAAGGGTTCGAGCGATCGGGGCTGCTGAAGTCCTCCCAGATGGCAACCAGCGCGGCCGCGTCCGACTGGGCGGCATCTCGCACGAGCACAGATCCTCGGGTCATCAGAACTCCCGTTCGATTCACTCCCCCGAGCGACAAGGTGGCGCCGACACCGCGGTGGTTAGGCTGCTACCGCGAGACGGCCCGGCCCACACTACGACCGCACTCGCACTTGGGCCACTGCGGGCGCACATTTCTCAGAAATCGACGCTGACCGGAAAGAACCGACGGCAAGGAGTGATGAGGTGTTTCGCGGGTTCGGGACCGTGGTGAACGTCGCGACGGTGCTGCTCGGTTCGGGAGTCGGTGTCGTGATCGGGCATCGGCTGCCCGCACGCACCCGCGACGTCGTCACCGACGCGCTAGGACTCGTCACGCTCCTGGTCGCTGCCGTGTCGGCCCTCACCGTCACCGACGTGGTGCTCAGCGACGCGGTCGGTGAGAGCGCGCCGATACTGATCGTGCTGGGAGCCCTGTTGATCGGCGGCATCACGGGCTCGCTGCTGCGCATCGAGGAACGCCTCGAAAGTCTCGGCGGCTGGTTGCAGTCTCGGTTGACCCGCGGGTCGCAGACCGCTGAGCGTCAACGGTTCGTTGAAGGGTTCCTGGCGGCGTCGCTGCTGTTCTGCGTCGGACCGCTCACCGTCTTGGGGTCGCTGTCCGACGGCATCGGCAACGGCTCCGACCAACTGATCCTCAAGGCGGTCCTGGACGGCTTCGCCTCCATCGCCTTCGCCGCGTCGTTCGGCTGGGGAGTTGCTGCATCGGCCCTCGTGGTCCTTGTGGTGCAGGGATCCTTGACCGTGCTCGGGGCAGCTCTCGGCTCGTTCCTCCCCGCGGCGCACCTCGCGGCGGTGACTGCGACAGGAGGTCTACTGCTGGTCGGTGTCGCCCTGCGCCTGCTGCAGGTCAAGCAGGTGCCGGTAGGCGACCTGCTCCCTGCTCTGCTCGTGGCGCCAGTACTCACCCAACTGGTGA
>JACCVA010000272.1 GCA_013698435.1 Nocardioidaceae bacterium
GACAGTCACCTCGTGCGGCACGCCGGCGCAACCGCTGTTCGCCGGGCATCTGCGCGACCTCCGTCCCGAGATCAACCTGCGCGAGGAGCGCGACCGTGCGGCTGAGCTCTTCCGGGCGGTCGTGGAACAGAGCCCGGCCGGCACCTATCTGACCAGCATGGACCTCAGAGAGGTTACCTACGTCAGTCCGCAGCTGGACGAGTGGTTCGGCTCACCGGGACTGAGCTGGGCCGCGAAACGGCACGCGTGGCTGGAGGCCATCCACCCCGAGGACCGCGCGCGGGTGCGTCAGGCGATGGCGGCAAGTGATGCAGCCGGTGAGCCGTTGGTGTCCGAACACAGAGTCATCTCCGCGGCGGGCCCGATGCTGCATGTGCGTGTGCAGGAGCGGCACGTGCTCGGACCCGACGCCATGCCCGTCGCGCGACTCGGCGTCATTATGGACGTCACCGCTGCCCACGAGTCTGCCGAGCGGCTGGCCAGCGCTCGGGCGCAGCTGCACCACGTGCTCAACTCCGCGCCGATGATGCTGTTCGCCCTGGATCCGGAGGGCGTTTTCACGCTGGTGGAGGGCAAGGCGCTGGCTGGGTTCGGGATGTCGGCGAGCGAGCTACTGGGCCGGTCCGTGTTCGACCTGGCGGTAGGCAAGGACCCCGTACGCCGGGCCCGGCTTCGAAGCGCGTTGGGAGGGGCGGCCTTCACCACGGTCGCCGATCTCAACGGCCGCACGTTCGAGACGAGTTACAGCCCGGTTCGCGACGCCGAGGGCGCCGTTGTCACCGTGATCGGCGTGGCGATTGACATCACCGAACGCGTCCGCACCGACCGCGAGCTGGCGCATCACGCCGTGCACGACCCGGTCACCGACCTGCTCGACCGTCGGGGACTTCTCTTCGAGCTCAACCACGCGCTCGCAGACGCCGCGAGGGATGGTCATGGTCTTGCCGTTGCGTTGCTGGACATCGACGGCTTTCGCACGATCAACGACTCGCTCGGTCATGCGGCCGGTGACGATGTGCTGCGCGCGGTCGCCGATAGTCTGCGCACAGCGCTGGCCGACTACGTCGGTCCGTATAAAGGTGTCAAGAGACGGAGCCTTGCCCTCGGCCGGCATGGCGCGGACCAGTACGTCGTCGTACTGCCGGGGCCGTACAGCACGCTCGAGGTAGCAGAAGATGTCGCGGCCCGGCTGCTCAGCGAGGTCGCCTCGACTCCTGCAACGCTCGGGCATGACGACCAACGCGTCACAGCCGATGTCACCGCGACGGCTGGCCTCAGCCTCTACCCCATCGACGCCATGGGGGCCGAAGAGCTGCTCGCGCACGCAGACACGGCCATGTACGCCGCGAAGCGTGACCGCCGCGGGAGTGTGGGGCTCTACGACCCGCGGTGTGACAAGAGCCGCGCGCGACTGTCGATGACCGCGAAACTGCGCAAGGCCATCGACGACGAGCTCGTCATCCCGGCCTTCCAACCAATCGTCGACCTCACCACCGGTGCCTGCGACTCGGTGGAAGCCTTGGCGCGCTGGCACGACCCCGACCTCGGCCAGGTGAGCCCGCTGGAGTTCATCGACCTCGCCGAGGACACCGGTCTGATCGTCGCCCTGGGACGCTTGATGCGTGACAAGACCTGCCAGCAGCTGGCGACCTGGCGGGACCAGGGGCTCTTCGTGCGCGCCGCTGTGAACGTCTCCGCACGTGAGCTGCGCTCCCCTACCTTCCTGACCGAGCTGGACGAAGTGCTGTCGCGCCACCACCTGCCTGCCGACGCGTTGGCGATCGAGCTCACCGAGTCCGCCGCCACCGAGCACGGGGACGGCGTGGCCGCCGCGCTCGCCGGCGTACGTGAGCGCGGCGTCAGGGTGGCCATCGACGACTTCGGGACCGGACACTCCTCGCTGGCGCGGTTGCATGACCTCGATGTCGACGGCTTGAAGCTGGACCTTTCGTTCGTCTCCGCGCTGCCGTCCCCTTGGGCTCAGACGATCATCAACGCCGTCATCGCCATCGCCGAGGCGCTCCACCTCGACACCATTGCCGAGGGGATCGAGACCGAAGAGCAGCGCGCCTGGCTGGCATCCGCGGGGGTGCGCTGCGGCCAGGGCTACCTGTTCGCACGACCGATGCCCGGCGTCGACCTGGCACGATGGCTGCGAGGCTCGGCGGCACGGTCCGCTACGGCGACATCCACCGGCGTACCCCTGCAGGGCGGTGCTCCGCAGCGAGTGCGGTCCGCGTCATCAGCGCCCGTCACTGACCCGACTGCTGCGGCCGCTGCGTTCAGTCCAACCCGAGGAGTGGCCTGACGGCGTCGAGACCCTCCACCTCGAGCGGGTCGAGCGGGCGGACCAAGTCGCTCGCTCGAAGAACGAGGCGGCGCAGTAGTGCCAGCTCACCGCCGCGGCGGCTCTCTCGCGTTGCACCGTTGGCGCGGTAACCGACCTTCATGCTCACCGCCATCGACGCCGGGTTGTCGAGGAAGGCTCCCGAGGTGATCTCCTCGGCGTCGAGATGGTCGAAAAGGAAGGCACACAGCATCTGTCGCATCAGGGTTCCGGTGCCGCGGCCCTGGTGCTCCAGTCCGAGCCAGGAGCCGGTCTCACCGGTCTTGGTGACCAGGTAGTTCCGGGTGCCGACGGCCTGGACTCCGACGACGACACCGTCGCGGCGTACGACGAGCTCCACGCCCCAGCGCTGGCGCGTGAAGGCCCCACGACTCTGCCAGTAGTGCAGCGCCATGTTGCGGGCGAGCTCGTCACCTTCGGCGTCAGTCCACGGGAACATGAACGGCATCACGGCGGGGTCGTGGATGCCGCCCTGTGCGAGGTCGACGAGTGCGGCGACGTCGTCGTCGCGCACCGGCGCCAGCTCCAGTGGACCGCAGCGAATACGGAGTGCGAAGAGCGGCCAGATCTCCTCGAGCGTCATCATCGGCTCAGTGTGGAGATATCGCCGCCGCGGACCAAGCGGTTTTCTCTCCTCGGCGAGCGGTCGTGGCCGGTGGCAGTCCACAGCTCCGGGCTCATTGGATACGCCATCCACAGATCGAACTTTTGATCGAAAACTGTCGGTGGTCGCCTCTATCGTGGTGGGTATGTCGAACAGCTCACCCGCCCCACTGTGGTCCGACCGGCCGTCGCCGGCCGACCAAGTCGTGGTAGGCCTGACGGCCCTCGACGAGGACTTGGACAAGGCGGTCGATGCGCCGGTGTGGTCGTTGGACTATGCCCGGCTGTCGATGCGCCTGGGCGAGGCGTTGGCGGTGAGGGCGCGGATGGATGAGCTGGTGGCCCGACTGGTCGGTGAGGTCGACGAACGCGACCTAGGCCGGC
>JACCVA010000338.1 GCA_013698435.1 Nocardioidaceae bacterium
GGTCCATCTCACGCCATTGTGGCCGCAGGGCTACTGCACTACTACGTGGTGGTGGTTAGCCTTCGAGGGTGACGAGA
Source organism: Nocardioidaceae bacterium (assembly GCA_013698435.1). Taxonomy (GTDB): domain Bacteria; phylum Actinomycetota; class Actinomycetes; order Propionibacteriales; family Nocardioidaceae; genus JACDHG01. Next base: position 78 of record JACCVA010000338.1, read on the forward strand.
ACCAACGATGAACTGATAGATGCCGCGACACAGTCGCTCAATCCTCACCGAGTTGGTGACCGTCTGTTTGGAGATGTCGCCTCAACGCTGGCGACGAATCGGGGCAACCTCTACTCCGGCGTCTGCATCGACACCGGGTCGGGAACCGGCTTTTGCGCCGAACACGCGGCGATCGCAGCGATGGTCACCGCCGGCGAGTACCGCATCGAGACCATTGTTGCGGTATGGCGAGATGACGACTCAGGTCTTCTCTACGTGCTGCCGCCATGCGGACGGTGCCGAGAGTTCATCCACCAGATCGACGCTGAGAACATCGAGACACAGCTCGTGCTGGGCCGCGACGCCATGATGGGACTGGGCCAGCTTCTGCCGTTTCACGACTGGCCTCAACCACTCGATTGACGAAGCTCTCCGTGCAGCAACGCTGCGATCGCACATGCGAGCCACATTGCGGCTCCGAATAGCTTCTCGGACCCGCGGCGGCAGTCAAATTTTGGTGACGGCCTCGGTCAGCACGGCGCGCAGGATCTGCTCGATCTCGTCGAAGTGCTGCTGGTCGCAGATCAACGGCGGCGAGATCTGCACCACCGGATCGCCACGGTCGTCGGCGCGACAGTAGAGGCCGGCGTCGTACAGCGCCTTGGACAAGAAGCCACGCAGCAGCCGCTCGGCCTCGTCGCCGCTGAACGTCTCCTTGGTCTCCTTGTCCTTGACGAGCTCGATGCCATAGAAGTAGCCGTCGCCCCGCACGTCGCCGACGATCGGGAGGTCTCCCAGCTTCTCGAGGGTTGCGCGGAACGCGGGCTCGTTGTCCAGCACATGCTGGTTGATGCCTTCGCGCTCGAAGATGTCGAGGTTGGCCATTGCCACCGCGGTTGACACCGGATGACCGCCGAACGTGTACCCGTGCAGGAACGACGTGGCGCCGGTGGCGAACGGCTCGAACAACCGGTCGGTGGCGATCATGGCACCGAGGGGTGCGTAGCCCGAGGTGATGCCTTTGGCGCAGGTGATGATGTCGGGCTGGTAGCCGTAACGCTCGGCACCGAACATGTGGCCCAGCCGGCCGAAGGCGCAGATGACCTCGTCGCTGACGAGCAGCACGTCGTACTCGTCGCAGATCTTACGGACCCGCTGCAAGTATCCCGGCGGTGGCGGGAAGCAGCCGCCGGCGTTCTGCACCGGCTCGAGGAACACGGCGGCGACGGTGTCGGCGCCTTCGTTCTCGATAGCGACGGCGATCTGGTCCGCCGCCCAGCGGCCGAAGGCGACCGGGTCGTCACCGTGCAGCGGGGCCCGGTAGATGTTGGTGTTCGGCACCCGGAACGTGCTGGGAACAAGGGGCTCGTAAGGTGCCTTGAGGTCGGGCAGCCCGGTGATCGACAGCGCGCCCTGGGTGGTGCCGTGGTAGGCGATCGCACGCGAGATCACTTTGTGCTTGCCGGGCTTGCCGGTGAGCTTGAAGTACTGCTTGGCGAGCTTCCATGCCGACTCGACGGCCTCGCCGCCCCCGGTCGTGAAGAAGACCCGGTTGAGGTCACCGGGCGCGTAGCCGGCCACCCGCTCGGCGAGCTCGATGGCGTTGGGGTGCGCATAGGACCACAGCGGCATGAACGCCAGCGTCTCGGCCTGGCGTGCCGCGGCGTCGGCCAGCTCCTGGCGACCGTGTCCGAGCTGGCTCACGAACAGGCCGGCCAGCGCGTCGAGGTAGCGCTTGCCGTTGGAGTCGTAGATGTACGCGCCCTCGCCGCGGACGATGATAGGGACGTCTGCCTTCTCGTACGACGACATCCGGGTGAAGTGCATCCAGAGGTGGTCACGGGCAGCCTGCTGCAAGGAGGCGTTGTCGAGCTTGGTGAGGTCGAGCGTCTGTTCCATCGTCATGTCGTCAGTCTGCCCCACTTGCGGAGGAGCTGCAAGCGATTCCGAATCGAATTCGGGTATTGTCATGTGTAATCCTGGCAAGGAAGGCGCTTTCACTACGGAATCCGTCGCCACCGGCCCCTGACGAACCAGTGCAGCCCAGCCGCTGCCAGCCGTTTCCTCCCACGCGCAGTGAAAAGGATGACCGACCATGACGCGGTATGGACAGCAGTTCGGCCCGGACTTCACCTTCCTCGGCGTACCCGCCGTGGACCTCGAGGACAGCGCGGCCTTGGCGGCCGCGGATGTGGTGATCCTCGGGGCGCCGTACGACGGCGGGACCTCGCATCGCCCCGGCACTCGGTTCGGACCGATGGCGATCCGGCAGGCGTGCTACCTGGGCCATGACGGGTCGCGGCCGCACCTGGCGCTGCGAGTCGACGCACTCCAGGACGTTGTCGTGGTCGACGCCGGCGACGTGGAGATGGCGCCCGGAGAGATCGAACGTTCACTGGCGGCCGTCGAGGAGGCCGTCTACGCGATCAGCGCCAGCGGTGCGACGCCACTGGTGCTCGGCGGTGACCACTCGATCGCGCTGCCCGACGCCACCGGCGTCGCCCGGCATCGTGGCTTCGGCCGCGTCTCGATGCTCCACTTCGATGCGCACGCTGACACCGGTGACATCGAGTTCGGCTCGCTGTACGGCCATGGGCAGCCGATGCGGCGCCTGATCGACTCCGGGGCACTGCGCGGTGACCGGTTCCTCCAGCTCGGTCTGCGCGGCTACTGGCCCGGTCCGCAGACGCTAGGCTGGATGGCCGAGCAGGGCATGCGCTCCTACGAGATGACCGAGATCGGCGAGCGTGGCCTCGACGACTGTCTCACCGAGTCCTTCGAGATCGCACTCGACGACTGTGACGGCGTCTTCTTGTCGGTCGACGTCGACGTGTGCGATCCCGGGCACGCTCCCGGGACGGGAACGCCCGAGCCCGGCGGCTTCTCCTCTCGTCAGCTGCTCGACGCCGTACGCCGGATCTGCATCGAGCTTCCCGTCGTCGGCATGGACGTCGTGGAAGTGTCGCCGCCGTACGACCACGCCGAGATCACGTCCTTCTTGGCCAACCGCGTCGTGCTGGAGGCATTGTCGGGGATGGCGGTGCGAAAACGCGGCGGCCT
>JACCVA010000354.1 GCA_013698435.1 Nocardioidaceae bacterium
GGCGCACGGGCGCGCTAGCCATCGGTTCCGCGCCTGCCTCCCGATGCTCGTCGGCGCCCGCGTCATCGGAGTGGTGGTCGTCGACGGCCCCGAGAGCGTCCCGGCAGCCGATCTCAGCCTCGCCCAGGCGACACTCGACGACGACGCAGTCCGGCTCGAGTCAGCCGTGCTCTTCAGCGACGTGCGAGCGCTGGCGACGGTCGAAGAGCGCAGCAGACTGGCCCGAGAGATCCACGACGGCATCGCGCAGGAGATCGCGTCCCTTGGGTACCTCGTGGACGACTTGGCACGCGACCAGTGCAACCAGCGGCACCAAGACGGCCTGAAAGACCTGCGGAACGAGCTGACCAGGCTCGTCACCGAGCTCCGGCTGTCGATCTTCGACTTGCGCAGCGGCGTCTCGTCCAACGACGGCCTGGGCTCGGTGCTCGGCGACTACGTCCGCGCCGTCGGCAAGAGCTCTAGCATGACCGTGCACCTGTCCCTGGAGGAGAGTCCGCGCCGGCTCCGGCTCGACGTCGAGACCGAGCTGCTGCGGATCGCCCAGGAGGCCGTCACCAACGCCCGCAAGCACGCGCGCGCTGTGAATCTGTGGGTGACGTGCAGGGTCGAGCCACCGTTCGCGGAGGTTCGCATCGAAGACGATGGGCGCGGGGCGGTTCGCACCCGCGACGACCACTATGGCCTCCACATCATGAAAGAACGCGCTTCTCGCATCAACGCTGTCCTCACCTTTGCCGACCGGCTGGGTGGCGGCACCGTAGTTTCAGCCGTCCTGCTTCCCGCAGAGGTGGCAGTACCCGTCGAGTCTGGAGAAGGCTATGCCCTACACCGTTCTGCTGGTTGACGACCACGATCTGATCCGGCAGGGACTGCGCCGGGCGTTCGACCGCCACCCCGACTTCACCGTCGTCGCCGAGGCATCGTCGGTGGCTGCCGCGCTCAAGCATGCCGCCGACAAGGTTCCCGACGTCGTCGTCTGCGACATCCGGTTGCCCGACGGTAACGGCCTGGAGGCCGTTCGCACCTTGCGCAGCCAGCGCCCGGACGTCGGCCTCGTGGTGTTGACGATGTACGCCGGCGACGAGCACCTCTTCGCCGCTCTCGAGGCAGGAGCGTCGGCCTTCGTACCCAAGGACGCTCCCAGCGACGACGTCGTCGCCGCCGCGCGGCACGCGGCAGTGTCACCAAGGTCGTTCACCGCTCCTGATCTGGCGAGCGCCATGCGCCGCCGGATGACTCCGACCGGCCCCCGGCTGTCGCCGCGGGAGACCGAAGTCCTCAACTTGCTGGCGGAAGGCTACGGCGTCGGCCCGATCGCCCGCCGGCTCTTCATCAGCGAGTCGACCACCAAGACCCACATCTCGAAGATTTACGACAAGCTGGGTGCGGCGAACCGGGCGCAGGCCATCATGAAATCCATCCAGGCCGGGCTGATCTCCGCCGAAGTGATGGCCAAGAGCGACTGAGCGGGTCCGCGGTGACGGTTTGCATTATCAGCCGTTTGGGTCATTGGTTATGGCCGCACAACCGATATTCAGCCTCGTCATCCGGTGACAGGATTATCGATAGCTGGAAATCCCGTCCAGCACCAACTCACTCTGGGAGGACCAGACAAATGTTCACTATCATCCGCACCATTGAGATGCTCCGCGTGTACGTCGGCGCTCCCCGTCGTGACGAGAAGGGCGCATCGGCTGTTGAGTACGGTCTGCTCGTCGCGCTGATCGCCGCCGTTATCGTCCTCGCCGTGACCGCGCTGGGCGGCACGCTCAACGGCATCTTCGAGGACACCAACGACGCCATCAACGGCTGACCTGTCGCAGTTCACAACACATACACCGAAAAGGGCCGTGGGATGCCAAGCGCCCCACGGTCCTTTCGTAATCGGCAAGGAGCAGTGATGGAACCGGTCGTGAACCCTAGATCTGAGGGCGGTGCGTCCTCAGTCGAGTACGGACTGCTGATCGCGCTCATCGCAGCGGTCATCGTGACGAGCTTGGTGTTCTTCGGCGCGGGGGTCAGCAACCTGTTCACCGGGACGTGCGAGAGTGTCCGCGACAACGGTGGCATCCAAGCGACGTGCAACTAGCGGCTACCGAGGCAGCCCCCTGTCGACGCGCGCCAAGAGTCGCTGGAGCACACTCGCCAGCTCCGCCTGGTCGGTCGGCTCCACCAAGTAGCTCTCGCCGGCAAGGGCGGCTTCTGGTGCCCCGCCCGAGTTGCCGACGATGATCGGCAGCCCGCACGCAGCGGCCTCCAAGAAGACGATGCCGAAGGCCTCCGGCTCCAGTCCGCCTAGGCGCGAACGGCAGGGAAGCGCGAACACGTCAGCCATCGCGTAGACGAGCGGCATCTCAGACCAGTCGACCGCGGGCACGAAGATCACCGCCTTTGACACCCCGCGTCGACGAGCCAGGCGCACCAACCGTGCCCGCGATGGACCGTCACCGACGATGATGAGTCGGGCGTCGAGATGCTCCTGCAGCACTGCGGGCCAAGCCTTGATCAAGGTGTCTTGACCCTTGCGGCGTACCTGCCGAGACGCGGACAGCACCACGGGCTGGTCGTCGGTGAGGCCGAGCCGGCGTCGCCAGACCGTCCCGTCCAGGCCAAGCCTGAAACGCTCTTTGTCCACCGTCGGCGACAGTCGCTCCATCCGGGCCGCAGCGTCAGCCGACAACGCGGGCACTATCTCGCGGCGGCAGTACTCGCTGACGTACGTCAGCACGTCGAGATCGTCGCCGATGCGACGCAACAGCCGGCGCGCAACCGGGACCTTCGCCCACCAGACCTCATGGCCGTGGGTGAGTCCCATCGCATGCACCACGCCGGCATGGCGTTTGAGTCCCCGGGCCATCAACGCCAATGGCGCGGCCGCACCGAACAGCACCCGATCGCAGCCGTGGGCGCGGGCCACCTGCTGCACCCCTCGGGCCACTCGCCGGGTGGGGAGCAAGGTCCCGGCCCGGTCACGGATGACCGGGTAGGCGACTGCAGTGTCGACGTCGTGAGAGCCGGCCATGGCGGCCGTGTAGACCACGAGCTCATCGCTTGGCATGTCCGCACAGAGGGAGAACACGAACGACTCGATTCCGCCACGCCGCGGTGGGAAGTCGTTGGTGATGAC
>JACCVA010000372.1 GCA_013698435.1 Nocardioidaceae bacterium
GGTCCAGCGCGACGGCAGGCAGGCGCTGATCGAGGTCGAGATCAACCCCGGCAAGTCGAACCGGGCGCGGCTCAATAGGGGAGCGTTGCCGCGAGCTCGTGAGGCGCTCGGCATCCTGCGCACGGTCGTGTTCTCACCGGACGACCTGGCGCTCGTGAAGGGCGACCCGTCCGACCGGCGGCGGTTCCTCGACGACCTTCTCGTAGTGCGGCAGCCACGATATTCCGGGGTGCGCAGCGACTACGACCGGGTGCTTCGGCAGCGCAACACCCTCCTCAAGTCGGCGGGCGGTCGGGGAGCGTCTCGCCGCAACGAGTCGGCGCTGTCCACCCTCGAGGTGTGGGACGCGCACCTCGCCCGTACCGGAGCCGAGCTGCTCGCGGCCCGGCTGGAGCTGGTCGACGACCTTCGCCCGTACGTCGCTCGGCACTACAGCGAGGTGGCGATGACGATGCCGAAGCCGGACGGCGGCAACGACGTGGGTCTCGTGTACAAGCCGTCGTTCACCATCGACGACGCTGTCACCGACCGCGCCGAGCTGGCCGCGGCGATCATGACCGAGATCGGCGTACGCCGAAACGACGAGCTCGACCGTGGTGTGACGCTGGTCGGTCCGCACCGCGACGACCTGAGCCTGACGCTGGGTGCCTTGCCGGCCAAGGGGTATTCGAGCCATGGTGAGTCATGGTCCTTCGCGCTCGCGCTGCGGCTGGCGGCGTTCTCGGTGCTGCGGCGCGACGGCGATGACCCGGTGCTGATCCTCGACGACGTCTTCGCTGAGCTCGACGACGCCCGCCGGCACCGGCTGGCGGAGCTGGTCGCCGATACCGAGCAGGTGCTGGTCACGGCCGCGGTGGGTGCGGATGTGCCGACCGAGCTGATCGACCACCGCTTCGACGTACGCGAGGGGACGGTCACCCATGCCTGACGCTGCCCCTGCCGACGAGCCCACTGCCCGACACGACCCCGGGGGTCTGGACGCGGCGCGAGCGGTGGCCGCCCGCCTCCGGGCAGCCGTACGACGCCCGTCCGCGGGCCAGCGACGGTCACGTCGAGACAGCGAACTGTCGGGAGCACATCCCGACGGTCGCGATCCCGCCAGGCTGGGGTCACTGGTCGACAAGCTGGTGCACGAGAGCGGCTGGCAGAAAGACGTGGCGGTGCACGGGGTGTTCGCCCGCTGGGCCGACATCGTCGGCGACGAGGTGGCCAGCCACTGCACACCGCAAAGCTTTGCCGACGCGTCGCTGACCGTGCGCACCGATTCCACGGCCTGGGCGACCCAGCTGAAGCTGCTGGCGCCGGACGTCATCAGGCGGCTCAACCAGGAGCTCGGTCACGACTCCGTGCACTTCGTCAAGGTCATCGGCCCCGATGCTCCGTCGTGGCGGCGCGGGGGTCGCTCCGTCCGCGACGGCAGAGGTCCGCGCGACACCTACGGATAGTCGGTCAGAGACGATCTGGCGGAGTCGGCGGCGTATGGGGACCTCACTCAGGGGCTGGGATGCCTCCAACCGCCGCTCGGAGGCCGCTCATGGCATGGTCTCGTCGAATTCGGCGCTGATTCTGTGGACCGTAAAGCCGGAATCGCCACAGGTTGGCCTATACTCGGTTAGACCACAATGGCCGCAACACCATCGGCAGGCTCCGCCTCGGCGGAGCCGGAGTGCTTGTCGCTCTTCCTGCAGATGTGCGGCCTTTGTGCTGGGTGGAGACAGTGACGTCCTCTACCTGCGATCGAGCCTCGACGGCCCGCTCGAACGACCAGACTGCGGAGGTTGGCTGCGTGACGCCCGACGACCAGGTGAACGATCAGTTGGTGCCCGGGAGCACCGAACCCCCCGCAACCGACGATCCGCTGGTCTCCAACGACGCAGTCAGCGCCGACTCGACGTACGGCGCCTCCGACATCACCTTGCTGGAGGGTCTGGAAGCCGTTCGGAAGCGGCCGGGCATGTACATCGGGTCGACCGGCGAGCGCGGTCTGCACCACCTGGTGACAGAGATCGTCGACAACGCGGTCGACGAGGCACTGGCCGGATACTGCGACACGATCGATGTCACGATCCTCGCCGACAACGGAGTGCGGGTCATCGACAACGGTCGCGGTATCCCGACCGGCATCCACCCTATCGAGAAGATCCCGGCCGTCACGCTCGCTCTGACCGAGCTGCATGCCGGCGGGAAGTTCGGGGGGAGTGGCTACAAGGTCTCAGGCGGCCTGCACGGGGTCGGCAGCTCCGTGGTCAACGCCTTGAGCGAGCGACTCATCGTCGACGTCAAGAACGACGGTTACCGCTGGACGCAGTCGTTCACGTACGGCGTCCCGGACGCGCCGCTCGATCGGCACGAGGCCACGGACGAGACCGGCACGACGATCACGTTCTGGGCGTCTGACGAGATCTTCGAGACGACCGACTACTCCTTCGAGACGATGGCGAGCCGGTTCCGTGAGATGGCGTTCCTCAACAAGGGACTGACGATCGTCGTGCGCGACGAGCGGCCCGAGCACACGGCGGGCATCGCTGACGCGGTGGCGGATAGCACGATCGACGCGACCGTCGACGGTGGCCACGACGGCATCCGCTCCGACCATGCGGGCGGGATCGAGCGTCGGTTCCTTTACAAGGACGGCCTCGTCGACTACGTGCTCTACCTCAACTCAACCAAGGACGCGGCACACAAATCAATCATCGCGTTCGAGGCGCACAACCCCGAGGTCGGCATGAGCCTTGAGATCGCGATGCAGTGGAACACCAGCTTCACCGAGTCGGTCCACACCTTCGCCAACACGATCAACACCCACGAGGGCGGCACCCACGAAGAGGGCTTCCGGTCCGCGCTCACCTCGACGGTCAACAACTGGGCGGAGGAGTGGGGCCTGATCAAGAAGAAGGAGGACCGGATGTCCGGCGACGACGTCCGTGAAGGCCTGACTGCCATCGTCTCCGTCAAGATGGCTAATCCCCAGTTCGAGGGTCAGACAAAGACGAAGCTCGGCAACACCGAGGCGAAGTCCTTCACCCAGAAGATCGTCAACGACCACCTGGGCGAGTGGTTCGAGAAGAACCCGGGTGAGGGGCGCGACATCATCCGCAAGTCCATCGCCGCGGCGAC
>JACCVA010000213.1 GCA_013698435.1 Nocardioidaceae bacterium
CATCACATGTACACGCTGAGCCATGATGGGTCCTTTCACGGAATGCTGGCGGCCACCCACGCTAACAGCATTGGTAGTTCGGCGCGACTCAAGAGAAAGGAAGCACGAAGTCCGGGCACGCGCCTACTCGGGTCGCACCGTGGGAAAGAGAATGGATTCCCGAATCCCTACCCCACACAACAACATGACGAGGCGGTCGACGCCCAAGCCCATCCCCCCGGCTGGAGGCATGCCGTACTCCAATGCGCGTAAAAACTCCTCGTCGAGGTCCATTGCCTCGGGGTCACCCTGCGCCGCCAACAACGATTGAGCGATCAACCGCTCTCGTTGCACCACCGGGTCGTTCAACTCGGAATACGCGGGAGCAAGCTCTACGCCGTTGATGATGAGGTCAAAGGCCTCACCGAGCCCCGGAATATGGCGGTGCGCCTTGGCGAGCGGCTTCATTGACTCGGGATAGTCTCGGACAAAGGTGGGCGTAATCAGCGTGTGCTCCACCAGCTTTTCGTACAGTTCCCCGACCATCTCACCGGCGTCCCACTGCGGCTGCAGTTCGACGTGGTGCTTGTCCGCGTGCTCGCGCAAGACCTCTGCCGGCGTCTGCGGTGTCACGTGCCCGCCGATGGCGTCCGAGACGAGGTCGTGGATCGATGCGTGTCGCCATTGTCCTTCCAGGTCGATCTCCGAGCCGTCCCTGCCGGGTACGACGGTGGCGCCGAGCGCGCGGGCGGCGTCGAGAACCAACCGCCTCAGCAGCGCCGCCATGGTGTCGTAGTCACCGTAGGCCTCGTAGGCCTCGAGCATCGAGAACTCGACCGCGTGCGTCGAGTCGATGCCCTCGTTGCGGAACGTCCGCCCGATCTCGTAGACCTTGTCGACCCCGCCCACCATCGCCTTCTTCAGGTCGAGCTCCAGGGCGATCCTCAGCAGCATGTCGAGATCCAGGGCGTTGACATGGGTACGGAAGGGCCGGGCGCTGGCGCCACCGTTGGTGGCTTGGAGCACCGGGGTCTCGACCTCGACATAGCCCGACCGGTCCAAGGTGGCGCGCAGGGACTTGAGCACCGTCGCCTTGGCCCGCACCATCGAGCGGGGATGATCACGCACGATCATGTCGACGTAGCGCAGCCGGACCCTTGCCTCCTCGGAGAGCGGTCGGTGCTCATTGGGGAGCGGCCTGAGCGCCTTGGCCGCCATCTGCCAGGTGACGACCTGCACCGACAGCTCTCCACGGCGGCTGGTGACGACCTCGCCTTGCACCGCGATGATGTCGCCTAGGTCGACGAGGGCCTTGAAGTCGGCAAGCGAGTCCTCACCCACATCGGCGAGTGAGAACATCGCCTGCAGCTCGGTGCCGTCGCCCTCGCGCAGTCGGGCGAAACACAGCTTGCCGGTGTTGCGCAGGAAGATCACCCGGCCGGTGACGGCGACGTGGTCGCCGGTCCTGTGGTCGGTGCCGAGCTGGTCGGAGTCGTACGCCGAGACGACTGCGGCGAGCGTGTGGCTGCGCGGAACCTCGACCGGATAGGGGTCGACTCCCCGCTCGATGAGCTTGCCCCGCTTCTCCCGGCGTACGCGCATCTGCTCGGGCACGTCGTCGACCTGCCCTGGCTGAGAAGAAGCTCCAGGGGACTCAGACATAGGCACGAGGCTAATGCATCGCCTGACGCGTCATCCCTGCTCCGCGGCGGTTCGCTGCGCTCAGGACAGGTTGCGCTCGTAGATGAGACGTAGGCCTGTCAGCGTGAGCGCCGGCTCCTCACGGGTGAAGACGGAGCACTCCTCGACGACCGGCAAGCTCAGGTTGCCGGTGGCGATCACCTCCACGTCGGCCTCGTCGGCGTCGAGCTCGCGCACCATCCGCGCGACGATGCCGTCGACCTGACCGGCGAAGCCGAACACTGCTCCGGACTGGAGTGCTTCGGTCGTGTTCTTGGCGATCACCGCGCGCGGGCGCTCCACCTCGACCTGCCGCAGCTGGGCGGCCCGCTCGCGCAGAGCCGCGACCGACGTCTCGACGCCGGGGGCGATGGCTCCGCCGACGTAGCGACCGGAGCCGTCCACGACGTCGAACGTCGTCGCGGTCTCGAAGTCGACGATGATGCACGGTCCACCTACGAGGTGGGAGGCAGCGACCGCGTTCGCCACCCGGTCGGTGCCCACCTCGCGAGGGTTGTCCGTCAGCACCGGCAGACCACTCTTCACCCCCGGACCGACGATCACCGTCGGCAGGCCGTCGAACGACGCCGCCAACATCGCCCGGAGCTCGTGCAGCACCAACGGGACCGTGGACGAGACACAGACGCCTTCGACTGAGCCTTCTGCATCGTCGGTTTGTACGAGACCGCCGATGAGCAGCCCCCACTCGTCAGAGGTGCGGCGTACGTCAGTGGAGACCTGCCAGGTGTCACGCAGCTCGGCGTCGTCGAAGACGCCGAACGTTGTGTGCGCGTTGCGTACGTCGACGCACAGCAGCCTCATCGAGGCTCGTCCTCGCCGGTCATGTGCCGGTGGAGTGGGGCGACGGGCGGAAACCCGCTGCTCCCGCCGAAGCCGGGAGCGTCGACGCGGCGGACCCCTTCTCGACGATCGCGTTGTCGGCATCGACGAACACGACGGCAGGTGTGAACGAGCGTGCCTCGTCATCGTCGAACTGGCCGTAGGCGATCAAGATGACGATGTCTCCCTCGCTCACGAGGCGGGCGGCGGCACCGTTGATGCCGATGACCCCGGTGCCGCGTCGCCCGGCGATCGCATACGTGACGAGTCGCGCGCCGTTGGTGACGTCCACGACGTGCACCAGCTCGCCCGGCATGAGGTCGGCGGCCTCCAGCAGCTCCTCGTCGATCGTGACCGAGCCGACGTAGTCGACGTCTGCCTCGGTCACCGTGGCGCGATGGATCTTGGACTTCATCAGGGTGCGGATCATGGCGGCGTCCCTTCGCTGGCGCGCATGCCGAGCTGCACCTGCACGTTGTCGACCAGCCGGGTGGTCCCGACCCTGGCGGCGACCAGCAACCGGGCGGCGCCGCGAGGAGGGGGCGCGTCCAGGTCGCCGCTGCGAACCTCAAGGTAGTCGAGCGCGACGCCCGGCTCCGCGGCGATCACGTCGTGGGCTGCGGCGAGCACGGCTTCGGCGCCTGCCGGCCCGGCGAGAGAGCCCGCTCGCAGGGCAGCGCTCAGCGCCACCGCCGCCCGGCGCTCCTCGACCGACAGGTAGGCGTTGCGTGAGCTCAGGGCGAGGCCGTCCGGTTCCCGCAGTGTCTCGACACCGAGTACGGCGACCGGCATGCAAAGATCGGCGACCATCCGGCGGATGAGCACGAGCTGCTGGTAGTCCTTCTCCCCGAATACCGCGACGTGGGGTCCGACCAGGCCGAAGAGCTTGGCGACGACGGTGACGACACCACCGAAGTGGCCGGGACGGCTGGCGCCGTCGAGGATCTCGGCCAGCGGCCCGGGGTGCACGCTGACCTTCGGCCGTCCGTCGGGATACATCACCTCGACCGCGGGCGCAAAGACGACGTCCACGTGGTGCCGGGCGCACAGCTGAAGGTCCTCGTCGAACGAGCGCGGGTAGCGCTCGAGGTCCTCACCTGGTCCGAACTGCAACGGGTTGACGAAGATCGACGCGACCAGCACCTCGCCGCGACCACGCGCGTGGTCGAGCAGGGCTGCGTGGCCGGCGTGCAACGCACCCATGGTCGGTACGAGCACGGTGCGTGCCCCCGGGCGGCCGAGGCTGTCGAAGCTCCGGATGGCCCGGTGCAACTCGACCCGAGTGCGGGCGACGACCGGGCCGTCAGTCGTCGCGGGCCGGGGGGGGCGGGCCAGAGACGTCATCGGCGGCTCAGGAGCCAAGGTCGGCCAGCGCGCCGTCGAGCACCTCGGCCAGCGCGGCGGCCCGGCGTGGGTCGAGGCGGCCGTCGGAGACGGCATGGTCGGCCGTGGCTCGGGCCATCGCGACGTACGACTGCACGGTGGAGGTCGCCAGAGCCCCGTCAGCGCCGCCCGCCACCATCGTGCGCAGGTGCTCGCGCACGGTCTCGACGTCGCCGCGAACGATCGGGCCGGTCAGCGCGGCGTCGCCGTACGCGAGCGCGTTGTCGAGCGCCGCGCCGAGGAGCGGCCGGAGCGTCGCGGCCGGGTCGGCCGAGCCCGCCTGGCGCAGCATCTCCATCGCCTGCGAGACCAAGGTGACCAGGTGGTTGGCGCCGTGGGCGAGCGCCGCGTGGTAGAGAGCGCGGTGCTCCTCCGCGACCCACACGATGGTTCCGCGCAGATCGCTGACGAGTGCTTCGGCCAGCGGCCGCTCGGTGACGTCCGCAGAGACGCCGTAGACGCAACCGGTGAGCCGGTCGAGGTCGACGTCGGTGCCGGTGAACGTCATGGCCGGGTGCAGCGCGACGCCGTGGGCGCCGATGGACGTGGCCGGTTCGAGCACGTCGAGACCATGCCGTCCGCTCGTGTGGACGACGTACTGCCCTGAGTGGATCGCACCCGAGGCGACCAGCATCCGCACCACGTTGTCGAGGGAGTCGTCGGGCACGGTCAGCAGGAGCAGGTCGCACGCCTTGGCGACGGCACTCGGCTTGTCGATCCGTACGCCTGGAAGCAGGGTCTCGATGCGGGTGCGGGACGCGCCCGACTCACCGGCGACCGCTGCGATCGGGTGTCCCGCCTCCCGCAGCGCTGCGGCGAGGACCGCCCCGACCCGACCGGCGCCGATGACGCCGACGCGGAGCCGGGACCGCGGGGGTCGGCTGGTCGATCCAGCGGTCATGTGGTGCGCCTTTCCGTTCCAGTCCCGATGCGGGTACCAGACGATGTGCGACCTGGACGTGCGGTGACACGTCGACCGGAGCCGACCACTCAACGATACCGCGCGGGTCCCGGGGGGACGTCTTCCACGTTCGTGCGAAACGTCACACCGCGTCTGGCGACGGGCTGGCAGCAGAGGCGGCCGGCCCCGCGGGCAGGCGCAATAGGAGACCGTCCGGCCGCGTGAACGCCACCGCCGCTCCAGTGGCGAGCGGCCCGGGCAGTGCGGCGCCGGGCTCCTGGGTGCGGAGGGGACCGTGCCGGCGTATTCGCGCGACCTCGACCTCGATGATGAGGCGCCAGTCGGTGGCCGCGCCGGCCGAGGCGGACGAAAGGTGGTCAAGGCTCACCCGGGCCGTGAAACCGCTGTTGTCGTACCGCTGCGGCCCGCGGTTGACCCACGCCGTCGCCTCGGGTGCCACCCGCTGCTCGACGTGCATCGGCACGACACCGTCGGCGGACTCGAGCCGCGCGGCGATCACCGTCGTGACGCCTTCGGTGGGGGCGCCCCTGATCAGCGCGAGCCCGGACACCTTCAGCGTCGTGTC
>JACCVA010000488.1 GCA_013698435.1 Nocardioidaceae bacterium
TGGCGCTCGACTACCTTCCGTTCGAGGCACGTGCCGCCCTCGGGATCTACACCGCCGAGGAGCGCCAGCGTCAGCTCGACACCGGCTCCTACGAAGCGACGCCAGACGCCGAGCTGCCCGAAGCGGAGTCGTTAAAGTCCAACGAGTCGAGTACGTCGGCAACCGCCTCCGCGGTAGCCGCCGACGCCTCAGTCGGCGAAGACGTCTCCGCCGACGAAGCGAAGGTGGTGGCTCAGACCGCGAAGCCGGCGCCGGGCGGCGCCAAGACGACGGCAGAGCTGATGGAGGCCATCTCAGGCCGCGAAGTCGACTCCCCGCTCTGCTTCACCTGCGGCACCAAGATGCGTCCAGCAGGCAGCTGCTACGTCTGCGAAGGCTGCGGCAGCACGAGCGGCTGCAGCTAATCTCCCTCTACTAGCGCGACACCCGCGATCGCCATGTGGACGGCATTGTTCGACGCGGCAACTGCTGCAGGAGTGGTGGTCGCTGCCTTTCAGTTGCGGCTCGGACACCAGCAAGCGGCCAACGACTCGAGCAGAGGTATGCCGACCGATACTGGGAGTTCAAGGATGCGGGCAATGAGGATTTCCTCGGGTCGGAATTGCCGCGAAGAAGGTGCGTCCGATTTTGCGGGGACAAGTACGAACTGGCACGCTCAGGGCGGCTTCGTCGTCGGTGGTGGGCGATGTGGCACCCCGCCATCGTTGAGAAGCTTGCCGGCTTTCCTCCACGTGAACGCCGGTGGATACCTGGACTGACGAAGGAAAGGACCTGAGGCGGAGTCTCGTTAGCCTGTGCGCGGAGCTAGACTTCGCAAGCAGCGAGCCTCTCGATGCCCAAGACTGTCCTGCGC
Organism: Nocardioidaceae bacterium; assembly: GCA_013698435.1. Lineage (GTDB taxonomy): Bacteria > Actinomycetota > Actinomycetes > Propionibacteriales > Nocardioidaceae > JACDHG01. The sequence continues at coordinate 854 of JACCVA010000488.1, forward strand.
TTTACGCTCCCCTCACCAAGGATGAGCGTCAGGCGGTCTCTTGGCTGATGCGTCGCGTGCTTGATGTCCGGTGATGGAGGGCAAGCCGTCGGAGAGACGTGACCGCAACGACAGGACATCAACCAGCCTCTCCGCGGACTCGCAACCTGCGGCTCAGCTGGTCAGCACGCTCGAGAACACGTTGCCGCACCAGGGGACTGACGTCTGGTGACGTGGCGACCGCGTTGACGCGGTCGAGGAACTCCGTACCGGCTCCCGAGATCGGGAACATCGCGGATGCCGTGGCCATGGCGACGATCATGCCGGCGCCCCCGAGCGCCGGCAGCGCCGCCAGGTAGCGCTCGGCGAACGGGGCGAGAAGCTCCGGTTGCGACGGCTGCCAGAACGCCAACGCCACCTCCCGCATGTTGCCGACCGGGACCTTGCGTTGTTCGACCACGACTTCCCAGGCCGCCTCCTTCGCCGCGGTGTTGGGCTGCGCCGCCTCCACCGCAAACGCTCTGAGCCAGGAGTCCGGGTCGGGGTCCCTTCCACGCAGTGCCTCCACCTCCTTCTCATCGAACTGGCCCAGCGCGGCGAACCGGATGAGCGCCCGCCAGCTCAGGTCGACGTCGTCGCTGGTGAGCTCGCGCAGCGACTGCAGCTGGTCGGCGGTGACGGCGGCACGTGCGAGGCCGCGGAGGGCGACAACCTTCCGTGTATCGTCCTGCGCCATCTCCAGGCACACGTGGGCGACCGAGCCCAGCAAGCCGTCGCGTTCACGATCGGGAGTCCACCGCTCCGCGCCGGACAGCACGAGGTCGAGAAACGGCTCGACGAGCGCCTCTGTCGTCTCCTTGGCCGAAACCGCGTTGGCAGACCGCACAAACTCCCGAGCGGGAAGCTCTCCGCTCACCACCATGTCCCACATGGTGACGACTGCGACGGCACGAGAGGTCGCGTCGGGTAGCTGCGCGGCCGAGTCGAGGAGCTTGGCGAGGTTGTGTTGGTCGAGGCTGACGGCCGCGAACGTCAGGTCGTCGTCGTTGACCAGCAGGAGCTCAGCCGAGTCCCCGACGTCCGGTAGCTCCGTCGTCGCGCTCTCGACGTCAAGGTCCACGACGTTGCTGCGAACCAGCGCGCCGCCTTCCGGCGCGTAGACGCCCACGTGCAACCGGTGCGGCCGGGGCGGTTCCCCATTCGGCCCCGCGGCCTCCAGCGCCCATCGAGAGTCGGCGCCCTGCGCAAGTCTCAGAGTGTCCGTACCCGCGGTGTCGAGCCAGCCTTTCGTCCAGGCCGCGAGATCGCGCCCGCTTGCCTCGCTCAGCTCCGCCATGAGGTCGTCGAGAGCAGCGTTCCCCCAGGCGTGCTTAGCGAAGTAGGCCCGCAGACCGGCGAGGAACGCGTCCTCGCCGACGTACGCGACGAGCTGCTTCAAGACGGCAGCACCCTTCTCGTACGTGATGGCGTCAAAACCCGCCGTGGCCTCCGCTACGTCGCTGGCCGGCTGGCGAATCGGGTGTGAGGTGGGTCCGCGGTCGATCGGGTAGGCGGCGAGCTTGTCGCCGGCGAGGAAGCCTGCCCACGCGTCGGTGAACTCGGTGGCCTCGGTGGCCGCCCAGTAGCACGCCCAGTTCGCAAAGGCCTCATTGAGCCACAGGTCGTCCCACCACGACATCGTGACCATGTCGCCGAACCACATGTGGGCCATCTCGTGCAACAAGATGACGGCGACGCGCTCGCGCTCACTCGGCGACGGTGGGCTGCGGAAGATGAGCGAGTCGCCCCACGTCACGCAGCCGAAGTTCTCCATTGCGCCGCCGAGATCGGGCACGAACACCTGGTCGTAGGTCCGCTGGGGGAACGGCAGGGCGAAGTGCTCACCGAAGAACGCGAGGCCGCGCGCCGTCAGGTCGAACAGCTCCTCGGCGTCACGGTCCAAGAACTGGCTCAGCGACTGCCGCGAGTACAGCCCAAGGTCGTAGCCGCCACGGTCCGACCGGAGCTCGTAGAACGGGCCGGCGTTGACCACCGGCACGTACGTCGACAGCGGCGGAGTGGCCGGGTACGTCCACCGTCGGCACTCGCCCAAGTTCTCCACGGCAGGGTCGTCGCTGTTGCTGACGACGAGCCAGTCAGCGGGTGCGGTGACGGTGAAGGCGTGCGGGGCCTTCAGGTCTGGCTGGTCGAAACATGCCCATGCGCGCCGCGCCTCGTCCGGCTCGAACGAGGTCCAGACGTAGACCTTGCCGTCGGTGGGGTCGACGGAGCGGTGCACCGCCGTGCCCTGGTCCGTTGAGCTCTGCACGGACTCGACGACCAACACGTTGTCCGCCCGCAGGTTCGCAAGAAGGATGCGGCTGTCACCGATCGCGTCAGGCGCAATCTCTTCGCCGTTGAGGGTCGCCATCACCACATCGGCGGCGCAGTCAACGAACGTCGAAGCACCCGGCTCGCCAGTGAACCGAACCGTCGACACAGCACGCAGCTCGTTGCCCTCAGCCAAGCCAGTCATGTCCA
>JACCVA010000001.1 GCA_013698435.1 Nocardioidaceae bacterium
CCGGAGGCCTGACGATCCTGCGTGGCACCCTTGCTCCCGAAGGTGCCGTGGTGAAGTCGGCCGGCTTCGACGACGACGTTTTCGAGGGGACCGCCCGTGTCTTCGACGGCGAGCGTGCCGCTCTGGACGCCCTTGCTGACGGCACGATCACCGCCGCAGACGTCGTCGTCATCCGTTACGAAGGACCGAAGGGTGGTCCCGGGATGCGGGAGATGCTGGCCATCACGGGGGCCATCAAAGGGGCCGGCCTCGGAAAGGACGTCTTGTTGCTGACCGACGGACGTTTTTCCGGCGGCACGACCGGCCTCTGCGTCGGCCACGTTGCACCCGAGGCTGTCGACGCCGGACCGATCGCCTTTGTCCGCGACGGTGACCGGGTCCGTCTCGACGTCGGCAGCCGCATGCTTGACCTCCTCGTCGACGCCGCCGAGCTCGAATCGCGACAACGCGGCTGGGAGCCACCCGCCCCGGTGTATAGGACGGGAGTGCTGGCGAAGTACCGCAAGCTCGTCCAGTCGGCGGCTGTCGGGGCCGTCTGCGGCTGACGAGTGGTCATCCCTATTGTGGATCTGCCGTCCGGATGCCGAGACGGTCCGGGGACCCGCTTGACGGCGAGGAGCCGGTCCGCGACCGTGGACTGGTGCAGTTGATTCTTGTCGTACTTACCGACGCGCGAGGTTGGGCCGAGTAGCCCTTGCACCCCGCGCGTCCCCTCGAATGCCGTCATGGCCGAGGGGCCTTTTTTATGTGTGCAACTTGGTGTGCGCAGCTGAGGTGCAGTTCGTATCACTCCTTCGGATCAGAGAGGTTGAGATGGCAGAGCAGATGACCGGGGCGCAGAGCCTGATCCGGTCCCTGGAGTCCGCCGGGGTCGACACGGTCTTCGGCATCCCGGGCGGTGCCATCCTCCCGGCGTACGACCCGCTCCTCGACTCGACCAAGATCCGTCACATCCTCGTCCGCCACGAGCAAGGCGCCGGTCACGCCGCGCAGGGCTATGCGCAGGTGACCGGCCGCGTCGGTGTCTGCATGGCCACCAGCGGCCCGGGGGCCACGAACCTGGTTACGCCACTCGCCGACGCGCACATGGACTCGGTTCCGATCGTGGCGATCACAGGTCAGGTGGCGAGCGCGGCGATCGGCACGGACGCCTTCCAGGAGGCCGACATCCGCGGTATCACGATGCCGATCACCAAGCACAACTACCTGGTCACCGACCCGGCCGAGATCCCGCGGGCCATCGCGGAGGCGTTCTACATCGCAGCCACGGGTCGGCCGGGGCCGGTCCTCGTCGACATCGCGAAGGATGCCTTGCAGGCGACGACCACGTTCGAGTGGCCTCAGTCGATCAACCTGCCCGGCTACCGGCCCGTGACCAGGCCGCACGCGAAGCAGATCCGGGAAGCGGCTCGCCTGATCGCCGCGTCGACCCGGCCGGTGCTGTACGTCGGCGGGGGAGTGATCAAGTCCGGTGCCCACGAGGAGCTGAAGGTGCTCGCCGAGTTGACCAGGATCCCCGTGGTCACGACGCTGATGGCACGAGGGGCGTTCCCCGACAGCCATCCGCTGCACCTGGGCATGCCCGGCATGCACGGAACAGTTGCTGCCGTCGGTGCGCTGCAGCGCAGTGACCTGCTCATCTGCCTCGGTGCGCGTTTCGACGACCGGGTGACCGGCCGTCTCGACACGTTTGCTCCCGACGCCGTGGTCATCCATGCCGACATCGACCCGGCCGAGATCTCCAAGAACAGGCATGCCGAGGTCCCTATCGTCGGTGACTGCCGCGAGGTGATCGCAGACCTCGTGGTGGCGGTGCAGTCGGAGTACGACGAGGGCCGCCGCGGCGAGGAAGGTTTGTGGCTGGCGACGTGTCAGGCATGGCGAGACCGTTACCCGTTGGGCTACGAGAGCCCCGAGGGTTCACTGTCCCCGCAGTACGTCATCGAGCGGATCGGCTCGCTCACCGGCGCGGATACGACGTACGTCGCCGGCGTCGGCCAGCACCAGATGTGGGCTGCGCACTTCATCAAGTACGAGCGGCCACGGACGTGGCTCAACTCCGGCGGTCTCGGGACGATGGGGTACGCCGTTCCCGCCGCCATGGGCGCCAAGGTCGGCCGGCCGGACAGTCCGGTGTGGGCGATCGACGGCGACGGCTGCTTCCAGATGACCAACCAGGAGCTCGCCACCTGCGCTCTGAACGGGATCCCGATCAAGGTGGCGATCATCAACAACTCGAGCCTCGGCATGGTGCGGCAGTGGCAGACCCTCTTCTACGACGGCCGCTACTCCAGCACCGACCTGCACTCCGTGCGCGTACCTGACTTCGTCAAGCTCGCGGAGGCGCTCGGCTGTGTCGGGCTTCGGTGCGACACAGCCGGCGACGTCGACGAGACCATCACCAAGGCGATGTCGATCAACGACGCTCCGGTCGTCATCGACTTCATCGTCAACCCGGACGCGATGGTGTGGCCGATGGTTCCCGCCGGCACCAGCAACGACGCGCTCGAGATCGCGCGCGACCTGAAGCCCGTGTTCGACGAGGACGACCTGTGACGACGGCCAGCCGACGTCGGCCCAACGGAAGGGAGCTCCGATGACGATGCACACGCTCTCGGTTCTGGTCGAGAACAAACCAGGCGTGCTGGCCCGGGTGGCGTCGATGTTCTCTCGGCGTGGCTTCAACATCGACTCACTCGCCGTCGGTCCGACCGAGCACGAGGAGGTCTCGCGGATGACGATCGTCGTCAACCTCGAGGACCATCCGCTGGAGCATGTGACGAAGCAGCTGAACAAGCTCGTCGAAGTGCTCAAGATCGTCGAGATGGAGGGCCCCGGCTCCGTCGAG
>JACCVA010000025.1 GCA_013698435.1 Nocardioidaceae bacterium
GCGGCGTTGGGCAGCTCGACACGAAGGAAACGGCCGAACGGCGTGAAGCCGAGAGCGGTAGCGGCGATCTTGGTCTCCTCCGACACCGAGCTGAGGCCGTCGACGACGCTGCGCAGCAACAGCGAGAACGCGTAGATGGTGAGAGCGATGACCACGTTGAGCGGGTCGAGGAAACCCAGACCCAAGAACCCAGGCAGGGCCATGAACAGAGCCAGCGACGGGATCGAGTAGAGGAGCCCACTGAACGCCAGGCCAGGACCGGTGACCCAGCCGACACGGGCCACGACCCAGCCGATCGGCAGCGCCAGCACGAGCGCGAACACGATCGGCCAGAACGCCAGCTGCACATGCTCGATCAGGCGCTCCATGATGAACGCCTGGTTGCGGCCGATCCAACGGAAGATCTCCATGCCGCTCAGTCCTGCAGCCGCTCGGTGGCGTACGCCGAGATCTCGGCCTGTGTGGTCTGCCCGACCGGCTTGCCGCTGCCGTCGACGCAGACCGTTGTCCCCTGCGGCGAGGTGAGAGCCTGGTCGAGCACGAAACGTAGGCTGTCGGTCTTCTTGAACGTCGGATGGCCGTTCACGTCGTCACACGGCTTCAGCGGCAGCGACTCCGCCGGCATGAACGACAGCGCCCGGTAGCCGCGGTCGCGACCGACGAAGTCCTGCACGAAGTCGTCGGCCGGGTGCCGCAACAGGTCGGCCGGCGTGGCGATCTGGGCGAGGGTGCCGCCGACCCTCAGCACGGCGACCTGGTCACCGAGCTTGATCGCCTCGTCGATGTCGTGCGTGACGAAGACGATGGTCTTGGCGATCTCGCTCTGCAGCCGCTTGAACTCCTCCTGGAGCTCGGCCCGCACGATCGGGTCGATAGCGCTGAACGGCTCGTCCATCAACATGATGGGCGGGTCCGCCGCGAGCGCCCGCGCCACCCCGATGCGTTGCTGCTGCCCGCCCGACAGCTGCGCCGGGTAGCGGTCGGCCAGCTTGGGGTCGAGACCGACGCGTTCCATCAGCTCCTGGGAGCGCTCGCGTCGCTTCTGCTTGTTCCATCCCAGGAGCCTCGGGACAGTACCGATGTTCTCCAGCACGGTGCGGTGCGGGAAGAGACCCGCCTGCTGGATGACGTAGCCGATCTTGCGCCGGAGCTCCACCGCGTTCTGCGACGTGATGCTCTCCCCGTCGATGGCGATGTCTCCCTCGGAGAGCGAGATCGTGCGGTTGATCATCCGCAACGATGTGGTCTTGCCACACCCGGACGGGCCGACCAGCACGGTGATCTCGCCTGTCGGGGCGGTGAACGAGAGATCGTCGACCGCCAGCGTTCCATCGGCGTAACGCTTGATCACGTTGCGAAACTCGATCACTACGGCTCCTGTTCGTCTCCGGGGGCTAGCCGACCCTGGGGCTAGCCGTCTCCGGGGGATAGCTGGACGAAGGATCGACGATGTGCACCAGATCCCACGCAGCATACCGACCCATCTCGATCGAGAGACTCCGTCAGCCGCTGGCGTCAGGATCTGCGCCCGTGTTCCGAGCCCACGACCATGCGTAGGCGCCGTCATCACTGGCGATGCCGGCCTCGCCCAGCTCGAGCGGACGGAAGGTGTCGACCATGACGGCGAGCTCGTCGAAGTACTCGACGCCGATCGACTTCTCGTAGGCGCCTGTCTGCGGACCGTGCGCATGACCACCGGGGTGGACGGTGATCGACCCCTTGCCGATGCCCGAGCCCTTGCGAGCCTCGTAGTCGCCGTCGACGTAGAACATGACCTCGTCGCTGTCGACGTTGGAGTGGTAGTACGGCACCGGGATGGACAGCGGATGGTAGTCGACCTTGCGCGGCACGAAGTTGCAGATCACGAAGTTGTGGGCCTCGAAGACCTGGTGCACGGGAGGCGGCTGGTGCACCCGCCCGGTGATCGGCTCGAAGTCCGAGACGTTGAAGACGTAGGGGTACAGGCAGCCGTCCCAGCCGACGACGTCGAACGGGTGGAACGGGTAGGTGAAGACAGTGCCTACCACCCCGCTGGGACCGTTACCCCGATGCTTGATGAACACCTGCGTGTCCGCGTCCGGCTCGCCCTGATCCGCAGCCAGCAGCGGCCCCTCGGGTGTGCGCAGGTCGCGCTCGCAGTACGGCGCGTGCTCGAGCAGCTGGCCGAACTTCGACAGGTAGCGCTTCGGGGGGGTGATGTGAGAGTTGGCCTCGATGCAGTACACCCGCAGCGGCTCGTCACCGTCGAGCGGGATCCAGCGGTGCGTGGTGGCCCGCGGGATGACGACGTAGTCGCCCTGTCCCACCTCGAACGCGCCGAACAAGGTCTCGACCCGGGCGCGGCCGCGCTCGACGTAGCAGCACTCGTCACCGATCCCGTTGCGGTACAAGGGGGACGGCTTGCCCGCGACGACATACGAGATGCGCACGTCGGCGTTGCCGAGCACGAGTCGACGTCCCGTGACGACGTCGGTGTCGGCGAGCGCCGTCGCGTCGTCGGTCTTGAAGAGGTCGTGCAGCTTGAGATGCAGCGGTTTCAAGGGGTGGTTGGGCGTGGTCTCGAGCCCTTCGATCTCCCACACCTGCGACGCGACGATCCGCGACGGCAGGTTGCGGTGGTAGAGCAGCGACGAGTCGGACGAGAAGCCCTCCTCCCCCATCAGCTCCTCGAAGACGAGAGTGTCTCCGTCGGGTCGGTGTTGGGTGTGCCGCTTCGGCGGAACCGAGCCGCGGGACTGGTAGTGCGCCATCGTGCCGCCTCATCAGATGCCGTTGGTCCGTCGAACGGACACTGGGCTGACCATTTTCCTCGCCTCGATTGCAGCAGTACGGTGCGGGGGTGTCAACGAGCCCTCCGGCCGTGCCGTTGTTCGCCCGACTGGTCGACGATGCCGCCATGTTCCCACCCGGCAACGCGAGCGCGGTCGAGGCGATCCGCGGCCATCTGCGTTACCGCACCAGTGGACTGGACCCCTACGTCGGCCCGCTTCTGGTCCACCTGGACCGGTGGGACGAGCTGGCCGCAGCTCACGCCGAGCTGGGTTCGCCGCAGCTCCACGTCGTGGTGATCGGCACCCACCGGATGCCGCCAGTGCTGCCACCGGGGGTCAGAGTCGTCGGCTTCGAGCAGCCGGTCGCCCGGCCGCCGCTGCCGGCTGCCGACGGTGGCGCGCCGCTTGCCTGTGAGATCACCGCGGACGAGACGGGCTTCGAACTGCTCGCTGCCGTTGCGAATGCTGCAGGTGAGGGTGCCGCCGTCGTCGCGAAATTCCGCACCGGCGGCACCGACGTCGCCGCCTTCCCCGACGAGGCGACGGTCGCGGCCGTCATCTCCGAGGCGGTCCGAGTGGGAGCTCCGCTCAAGTTCACGGCGGGACTGCACCACGCTGTCCGCTTCACGGACTCCGGCACGGGGTTCGAGCATCACGGCTTCCTCAACCTGCTGGTTGCTACGGAGCGAGCCCACGCGGGCGTACTCATCGCCGATCTCGTCGAGGTGCTCACCTCCCGCGACGGACAGGCGCTCGCCGACAGCGCCCGTGGCTGGGGTGCGGAGCAGGTCGGCTCCGTGCGCCGAACGTTCGTGTCCTTCGGCTGCTGCGGGGTCGAGGAGCCGATCGGTGACCTCGTCTCGCTCGGACTCCTCGACGCTCCGGTTTCGTCAGCATCGGTTCACGACGTCGACGCATCCCCACGAACGGAGGCCGGATGACCTGGTGGGAGCAACCCGACGATGCGGCGTACGGGCTTGCCACGCTTCCGTACGGCGTCTTCTCGTGCGCCGACGCGCCGAGCCGCGTCGGCGTACGTGTTGGCGACCACGTGCTCGACCTGTCAGAGGTGGCGCTGGCGCTGGGCCATGAGCACGCCGACGTCTTCGCCGCGCCCTCGCTGAACGCGCTGATGGACCTCGGCCCCCAGCGATGCCGCGAAGTGCGGGCGTGGGTGCGGGAGCTGTTCGTCGACGACACCTACCAGCAGCTCGTCGAAAGGCAGCTCAGGCGAGTCACCGACGTACGTCTGCAGCTGCCGTTCGAGGTGGCCGACTACGTCGACTTCTACGCCAGCGAGTCGCACGCTTCCAACGTCGGCAAGATCTTCCGCCCCGACTCCCCCGACCTGCCCCCGAGCTGGCGCCACCTTCCCATCGGGTATCACGGGCGCGCCGGCACCATCGTGGTCAGTGGCACCGACGTCGTGCGCCCCAATGGCCAGCAGCGGCCTGGCCCCGACGGCGTGCCCCGGTTCGGGCCGTCCAGCAAGCTCGACATCGAGTGCGAGGTGGGTTTCGTCGTCAGTGGCAGCACCGCCCCGGGCACGTCAGTTCGGGTCGGCGACGCCGGCGACCACCTGTTCGGCGTCGTGCTGGTCAACGACTGGAGTGCGCGCGACATCCAGGCGTGGGAGTACGTGCCGCTCGGACCGTTCCTCGGCAAGTCGTTCGCCACCAGCATCTCCGCCTGGGTGGTGCCCTTCGAAGCCTTCGCGCACGCCCAGGTGCTGCTTCCTGGCCAGGATCCGCCGGTGCTCCCCTACCTCCAGGGCCAGACGGACAGAGACGTCTTCGGTCTCGACGTGCATCTGGAGGTCCGGCTCAACGGCTCGCTGGTCAGCGCCCCGGAGTTCCGAGACATGTACTGGTCGCCGGCACAGATGTTGGCACACCTGACGGTCAATGGCGCCACGCTGCGTACGGGTGACCTGTTCGCGTCGGGCACTGTCAGTGGCGCCTCCCCCGACACGTACGGCAGCCTGCTGGAGCGCACCTGGAACGCAACCGATCCCGTGACACTCGCAGACGGGACGTCTCGCGGCTTCCTCGAGGACGGCGACGTGGTCACGATGACCGGCTGGGCGCCGGGACCGGACGGTACGCGGGTGACCCTCGGCGAGGTGCGCGGCACGGTCACACCGGCCCGCGGTACCGGAGCCTGAGGTTGGCCTCATAGCCGACACGGCCACGGGGAGGAGACCTAGGTCACCTTCTGGTGCCGCGTGGCTTCGTTGCCGCCGGAGCGGCAACCCCGAATACCTGGGCAAAACTGGTGAGCGAGCCCACGACGGTGACTGACATTGTAAGTTTCTTAGCGCTGGCTCAGTTAGACCCTCCAGAGGTGGGTACTCAATAGTTTCCCCTACCTACCTCTGGAGATGTCCATGGCCAACACTGTTTCCCGCGCGATGCACGACACCGGGCTCGCCGCCTGGTTCGGCGGCACCCTCGCCAACGCTGTCTCGCTCAACCCGGCCGCCGCTGAGGCGGGCGATGCCAGCAGCGCCGGTCGAGTCGCCAACGCCGGCTGGGACCGCTGGACGCCGGTCAACGCAGGCGCGATCGGCATCCACCTGATCGGCGCCGTAGGACAGCTCGTGGGCAACAGGTCGAGGGTTGCGGCGCAGGAAGGCGTGGGGGCGATGACAGTCACGAAGACCGCGCTCACGGCCGCCGCGCTCGGTGCCACCGCCTACAGCCGCGTGCTCGGCAAGAAAGTGTCCCAGCACCGCGACGTCCCGGTCGAGTCCGGCACGACCCCCGCGTCCTCGACGCCTGACGACGTGGCGACTGCGCAGAAGCAGCTGGCGATGCTGCAGTGGCTGAT
>JACCVA010000031.1 GCA_013698435.1 Nocardioidaceae bacterium
AGCTCCAGCGTGCGAGGGAAATCAAGGGCTTGACGGATCCTGCCGACAAAGGTCGGGTCCGACCCCACCACGTCTGCCGGCGTCGGGAACTCTTGCCGCCCCGGGTCGTCGATCACCACGACGCTCGGAGCTTCGACGAGCGCGCGACGCGCCTCGTCGACGTCGACGTCGGACTCGAAGACCGCGTGCACGGCCAGTGAGTGCGTGGTGACGACCGGGACGCGCACGCAGGTGGCAGACACGGCGAGGTCCGGGATGCCCAGGATCTTGCGCGACTCGTTGCGCACCTTGAGCTCCTCGCTCGACCACCCGTCGTCCTTGACGGAGCCTGCCCATGGGACAACGTTCAGGGCCAGCGGTGCCGGGAACGGCGACTCGTCGCCGAGCTTGTTGGAGATGGTTCGGCGCACGTCGCCGGGTGCCTGTCCGAGGGAACGGTTGGAGGCGACCACCTCGAGCTCGTCGTACAGCCGGTCGATGCCGGCCTGTCCCGCGCCCGATGCGGCCTGGTATGAGGCAACCACCAGCTCGCGCAGTCCCCAGCGCGCGTGGAGGGCCCCCAGGGCGTCCATCATCGTCAGCGTCGTGCAGTTGGGGTTGGCGATGATGCCCTTCGGGCGGTTGCGCACCTGAGCCGGGTTGACCTCCGGCACGACGAGCGGCACCTCCGGATCCATCCGGAACGTGCCGGAGTTGTCGACTACGACGACGCCCTTGGCGGCAGCGACGGGGGCCCACTGGGCAGACACGTCATCGGGCACGTCGAACATCGCCACATCGACGCCGTCGAACGCAGCCTCGGTCAGCTCCTCGACCACAAGGTCTTCCCCGCGACAGCGCAGCACCCGCCCTGCGGAGCGCGCCGATGCCAGCAGCTTGATCTCGCCCCACACGTCGTGTCGCGTCGACAAGATGTCGAGCATCACGCTGCCGACCGCCCCGGTGGCACCGACCAGGGCAAGCGTGGGCGCCTGCGGATCGTCCCTCATCGCCCCGTCCCTCCGTAGACGACAGCCTCCACCTCGGCACTGTCAAGGTCGAACGCCGCGTGCGTGGCCATCACCGCCGTGTCGATCCGGTCCTCATCGACGATCACGGAGATGCGAATCTCGGACGTCGAGATCATCTCGATGTTAACCCCCGCCGCGGCGAGCGCCGCGAAGAACCGCGCGGTCACCCCGGGATGGGTACGCATGCCCGCCCCTACCAACGAGACCTTCCCGATCCGGTCGTCGTACAGCAGCTGCTCGTAGCCCACCTGCTCGTTGAGCCGCGCCAGCGTGGTCATCGCGGCCTGCCCGTCGTCGCGCGGCAGCGTGAACGAGATGTCTGTACGCGCGGTGGACGCGGCGGAGATGTTCTGCACGATCATGTCGATGTTGATGCCGGACTCGGCCAGCGCCTCGAAGATGCGGGCCGCCTCCCCAACCCGGTCGGGCACCCCCACGACGGTGATCTTCGCCTCGCTGCGGTCGTGCGCGACGCCGGAGATGATCGCTTGTTCCACTAGGTCCACCTCGCTGGAATCCATCACCCATGTCCCGGTCTTCTGCGAGAACGATGAGCGCACATGAATAGGTACGTTGTAGCGCCGGGCATACTCCACGCAGCGCAGATGCAGGACCTTCGCTCCGCACGCGCACATCTCCAGCATCTCCTCGAACGAGATCACCGGGATCTGACGGGCGCTCGCGACGATCCGCGGGTCGGCGGTGAAGATCCCGTCGACGTCGGTGTAGATCTCGCACACGTCGGCGCCGAGCGCGGCCGCCAACGCCACGGCCGTCGTGTCGGACGCGCCACGGCCGAGCGTGGTGATGTCCTTGGTGTCGACTGAGACTCCCTGGAAGCCCGCCACGATGGCGATCGCGCCGTCGGCGATGGCGGACTCGATGCGGCCTGGCGTGATGTCGATGATCTTCGCTCGACCGTGCGCCGAGTCGGTGATCACGCCGGCCTGGCTGCCGGTGAACGAGCGCGCCTGCTGCCCGAGATTCGCGATCGCCATCGCCAGGAGCGCCATCGAGATCCGTTCGCCGGCGGTGAGGAGCATGTCGAGCTCCCGCCCGGGTGGCAGCGGCGAGACCTGCTGGGCGAGGTCGCGCAGCTCGTCGGTGCTGTCACCCATGGCCGACACCACGACGCACACGTCGTGCCCGGCCTTCTTGGTGTCGACGATGCGCTGGGCCACGCGCTTGATACCCACAGCATCGGCGACCGAGGAGCCACCGTACTTCTGGACGACGATGCCCACGGCTGAGCTCCTCCCTTGACGGCTCGGTTGGATGAGGCGCCGTCAGTCTAGGGCTGACGACGGCAGCTGCCCCAAGCCCTACCCGGGTGCGAGACGGTGATGTCAGCGGCGTCTTAGCTTCGCCGCTCAGGGACGTCGTGAGCGCTCGCCTGAGGTGTCAGACAGGGTCACCGATCTCGCCCGCGGCCGCCACCCGTCCGGCCTCGACCTCACCGATCTCCACGGCGTCAAGGCGGTCGTGCGCGATCACCGACTGCAGGGCTCGAAGCGAGGCGCTCGCCTCTGCCCCCCAGCTGGAGACGTAGGAGAACTGCCACCACCACAGCGCCTCCTGCACCGACCCGGCGCGGTAGTGCTGGAGGCCGTGGGCCACGCTGGCCGCGATGTCGGCCAGGTCGTCGGACAGCCGCGACGAGACCAGCTCGGGAGGATCGACGTACGGGTCGAACACCTCCGTGAAGTCGTCGACTCCCTCGAGCAGCACGGCGAGCCGCTCGCGCATCCGGTCGAGGTCAGGATCGGGTCCCGCGTCGGGCTCGAACGGCTCGGTAGGCACGAAGTCGGTCTGTACGCCGAGGCGCGCTCCCGCCAGCAGCAGCTGGCTGACCTCGAGCAGCAGCAGCGGCACCACGCTGCCGCGATCATCGCCGCGCGACAGCTCCCGCAGTGCCAGCAGGAACGTCTCGATCTGGTCGGCGATGCCTTGCGCAAGATCCTCGATGTCGCTGCTGACCACAGGATCGTCGGTGCTACTCATCAACGGAGCGTCTCCCCTCGAAGGCTCGTCCGAGCGTGACTTCGTCGGCGTACTCCAAATCTCCCCCGACAGGCAGGCCACTGGCAAGTCGGGTGACCCGCATGCCCATCGGCCGGAGCAGCCGGGACAGGTACGTCGCCGTCGCCTCCCCCTCGAGGTTCGGGTCGGTGGCCAAGATGACCTCGGTCACCGTGCCGTCGGCGAGGCGGACCATCAGCTCCCGGATCCGCAGCTGCTCGGGCCCTATCCCCTCGATCGGGCTGATGGCGCCGCCGAGCACGTGGTAGCGGCCGCGGAACTCACGGGTGCGCTCGACCGCCACGACGTCCTTCGGCTCCTCGACGACGCACAGCACCGTCAGGTCGCGACGCGGGTCGCGGCACACCTTGCACTGCTCGTCCTCGGCGACGTTGCCGCAGGTCGTGCAGAAGCGGACCTTCGCCTTGACCTCGTCGAGGACCGCGGCCAGACGGCGGACGTCGATCGTGTCCGCGGCGAGGATGAAGAAGGCGATCCGCTGCGCGCTCTTGGGACCGATGCCGGGAAGCCGGCCGAGCTCGTCGATGAGGTCCTGGACCACACCTTCGTACACGGTTGGTCTCCCTCAGCTCTTGGCGCCGCGCCTGCCACGCCATGACTCGGCCACGAGGAAACCCTACGGGGTACGCCGGGGAGAACCTGCCTTAGCCGCGGCTGGCGAGGCGTGCTTTGAGCTTGTCGCGCTTCTCGGTGAACCGGGTGGCCGAGTCGTCGAGGTCGCTCATGAACTCAGACAGCTCTACCCTCGCCTTCTCACCCTCACCCGACAGCCCCTCGACCTCGAAGACGTTCCAGAACCTCAAGACCGGCATCACGACGTCGTCATGGTGCTGGCGCTGGTCGTAGATCCCCTCGACCGCCATCGCGATCGCCTTGCGCTGGAAGCCGGGAATGCCCGCACCGGGCATCTCGAACGTCTTGACGACTTCGAGGATCGCCGCCATGGCCTGGTCGGGGGCGATCTCCAGAGCAGCCTTGAGCAGGTTGCGGTAGAAGATCATGTGCAGGTTCTCGTCGGCGGCGATGCGGGCCAGCAACCGGTCGGCCATCGGGTCGTTGGTGAACCGGCCGGTGTTGCGGTGCGACACCCGGGTGGCGAGCTCCTGGAACGACACGTAGGCCAGCGACCGCAAGGCGTCGTCAGGGTGCTGGGCCTGATAGCCCTCGGACATGTGCGTCATGCGGAACCGCTCGAGCTCGACCGGGTCGACCATCCGCTTGACCAGCATGTAGTCGCGCATCGCTATCCCGTGCCGGCCCTCTTCCGCGGTCCAGCGGTGCACCCACTCACCCCAGGCGTTGTCGCGGCCGAAGAGCACGGCGATCTCGTGGTGGTAGCTCGGGAGGTTGTCCTCCGTGAGCAGGTTGACGATGAGTGCGGTGCGCGCCACCTCGGGGATGTCGGCGTCGTCGGGGCTCCAGGGGTCGCCACCCAT
>JACCVA010000098.1 GCA_013698435.1 Nocardioidaceae bacterium
CGGAGTACCTGCTTGTCGGGGTCGGATAGCAGGGGGAAGGTCAAGCTGTCGTGCTCTCGGAACTCACGCAGCTTGTCCGGCGTGTCCGGCGACAACCCCAGCACCGCGTACCCGGCGTCGACCAGCGGGTTCAGCGAGTCCCGGAAGTCGCATGCCTGCGTCGTGCACCCCGGGGTCATCGCCGCCGGGTAGACGTAGAGGATCACTTGTTGGCCGCGGAGGTCGGCCAGGCTCACGGCCTTGCCGGTGTCGTCGGTGAGTGTGAAGTCGGGAGCGGCGTCTCCCGGGGTGAGTCGACTCATCAGGGTCTCCATGCTTGGTCGTAGTGCCTACTTCGCGCTGCTTATTGCAAATCGCTCGCAGTTGCATAGACTGAGCATCTGCGCGGGATGACGCATGTCGATCCTGCCATGGCGCTGGGAGGACTCGCTGTGCACATCCCCGATGGGTTCATCAACGCGCCCACCTCGGTCGCGACCGCTGTGGTCGCCGCAGCCGGTGTCGCACTCGCCCTCCGCAAGGCCGGCCGTGAGCTCGACGAGAAGACCGCCCCGATGGCCGGCTTGGTCGCGGCGTTCATCTTTGCCGTACAGATGCTCAACTTCCCCGTCGGCGCCGGCACCAGTGGTCACCTGCTGGGCGGTTCGCTGGCTGCTGTTCTGGTCGGGCCCTGGACCGCTGTGTTGTGTATGAGCGTCGTACTGATCACGCAGAGTCTGCTCTTCGCCGATGGGGGAATCACCGCCCTTGGAAGCAACATCACGTTGATGGGCATCGTGACCGTCGTCGTCGGCTTTGCCGTCTTCAAGACGGTGGTCCGGTTGATGCCGTCCTCGGCGAGGTCTGTCGCAGTCGGTGCCTTCCTCGCAGCCCTCGTCTCCGTCCCGGCTGCCGCAGCCGCCTTCGTCGGGCTGTACGAAGTCGGTGGCACGGCCGACATCCCGCTGGAGTCGCTGGTCGCCGCCATGGTCGGCTGGCACGTGCTCATCGGCATCGGCGAGGCGATCATCACCGGCCTCACCGTGAGCAGCGTGCTCGCGGTGCGCCCCGATCTCGTACACGGCGCTCGGGGCCTGCTGACTAAGGGGCCGCTCGAGCTGCGGTCGGGCCTCAGCGCGCAGGCCCGCTCGTGAGGCCGAGGATCTCCCGAAAGGCCTTCGCCGTCCTCGCAGTCGTGGTCTGCCTGGCACTGGCGGGGTTCGCCAGCTACTACGCCTCCAGGAGCCCTGACGGTCTCAACCGGGTGGCCCAAGATCACGGGTTCGACAAGCAGCAGAAGGACCACGCAGCCGGCGACTCACCACTCGCGGGTTACAACGCCAAGGGTGTAGACGACAAACGGCTGAGCGGCGGACTGGCAGGCGTCGCCGGAGTGGTCGTCGTCCTCGCCTTCGCTAGCGGCCTCACCTATGTCGTCCGCCGCAAGCGCGACGACGAGCCGCAGGACTGACAGTGGGCGCCGGACACGGACACCGACTGCACTACCACGGGCACTCCGTGGTCCACCGAATGCCGGCGCAGTGCAAGATCGTCGCGCTGGTGCTGTTCGTCCTTGCCGTCGTCGCCACACCGCGGACCCAGTACTGGGCGTATGCGGTCGACGCTCTCGTGCTCGGCGTCGCGGTCAACGTCTCCCGGGTGCCCCCGGCGTACCTCGGCAAGCGGATGCTCGTGGAGGTGCCGTTCGTGGTGTTCGCCCTCGTGCTGCCGTTCGTGGCGGTCGGCGAGCGCACCGAGCTGCTCGGCGTGACCGTGTCGCAACAGGGTCTTGAGGCCGCCGGTTCTCTGCTGGCGAAGGCCACGCTGGGCGTGGTGGCCGCCTTGCTCCTCGCTGCGACCACCGAGCCTCGTGACATCATCGCCGGTCTCGAGGGCAAGCTGCCCCGCCAGCTGGTGCAGATCATGGCGATGATGGTCCGCTATCTCGATGTCACCAGCGACCAGCTTCGACGCATGCGCATCGCCCGGGAGTCGCGGGGGTTCGTCGCTCGCAACCCGCGTCACTGGCCCGTGCTCGCGCAGGGGGCCGGAGCGTTTTTCGTGCGCTCCTACGAGCGCGGCGAGCGAGTCCACTTGGCCATGCTGTCGCGCGGTTACACCGGCCAATTGCCCGGCCTGCGCACCGACATCGCTCGTCCCCGCGACTGGGCAGTGGCACTGATGGTGCCGTTGTCGGCCAGCGTCACGGCGGCGTCGGCGTGGCTGATCTCATGACGGCTCACCCCGCCGAGCCGCCGGTGCTCGACGTCCGCAGCCTGGCCTACGCCTACCCCGACGGCCACCAGGCCCTGTACGGCGTCGACCTGGCGGTCCGCCGTGGTGAGCGGGTCGCTCTGCTGGGACCCAACGGAGCCGGCAAGACCACGCTGGTGCTGCACCTCAACGGCATCCTGGAGGCCGGCCACGGCAGCGTCCAGGTCTCGGGCATGACGGTCGGCAAGGACACTGTGGCGGAGGTACGCCGTCGTGTCGGGCTCGTCTTTCAGGACCCTGACGATCAGCTGTTCATGCCGAGCGTGGCCGATGACGTCGCATTCGGGCCGGCAAACATGGGCGTCAAGGGACCCGAGCTCGCGGCGCGCGTGGAGCACGCTCTCGAACAGGTGGGGATGGCCGAGTTCGCGAATCGGCCGCCGCACCACCTGTCCTACGGACAGCGGCGACGCGTCGCCGTGGCAACCGTGCTGGCCATGCAGCCGGAGATCCTTGTGCTCGACGAGCCGTCGTCGAACCTCGACCCAGCCAGTCGCCGAGAGCTCGCCGACATCCTGCTCGCACTCGAGATCACCGTCTTGATGGTGACCCACGACCTTCCCTACGCCCTGGAGCTGTGCCCGCGGTCTGTCGTCCTGTCTGACGGCGCGATCGTGGCGGACGGAGATACCCGCACCGTGCTCTCCGACGAGCAGCTGATGACGGCGCACCGCCTCGAGCTGCCGTACGGCTTCGACCCCAGCTTTGTGCCGCGGGTGACGTCGTGAGCGCCGCCGCAAGCGTCCGGCGTACATCGGGTGCAGCGAAGCTTCGCCCGGCATGCAAGACTTGCAGCGCACTCGACCCGCAGGAGGACTCGTGAGTTCGGCAGCCCGCACGCCTGATGAGATTTCGACCGAGATCGCCGAGGTACGCAATCGCCTGGCGGGCACGATTGACCAGCTTGTCTACCGGGCGAAGCCGAAGACCATCCTGCAGCGACGGCTGGAGAGCACCAAGGCGTCGTTCCAGAACGTCGACGGCTCGCTCAAGACCGACATGGTCGTGAAGGTCGTCGGCATCGCTGTCGGCGTCGTCGCGACCATCATCGCGATCCGCAAGATTGCCAGCTGACCTTCCCGTCTGGGGACGTCAAGGAGATCTCGCCGCCGTGGTTTCGCGCAAACCTGCCGACGACAAGCTGCCCATCCGCATGTTGCACGACCGCGTGCTGGTGTCGCTCGACACCGAGGCTGGGGAGCGTCGCTCCACCGGGGGCATCGTCATCCCGGCCACCGCCACCATGGGGCGACGGCTGGCCTGGGCCCGGGTGGCGGCGGTCGGCGCGCACGTGCGCACCGTCGTCGTCGGTGACCGGGTGCTGTTCGACCCGGAGGACAAGGCTGAGGTGGAGGTGCGCGGCGAGGAGTTCATCCTGCTGCGCGAGCGTGACCTGCACGCCGTCGCCTCCGAGCGCATCGAGGACGGGCAGACCGGCCTCTACCTGTGACGCTCGTCAGCTGAGCAGGCGGGCCATCCACGCCTCGACGTCGTCGGCAGCCCGGGGTAGGGAGCCGGACAGGTTGCGGGCGCCATCGTCGGTGACGAGAAGGTCGTCCTCGATCCGGATGCCGATCCCCCGCAGCGACTCCGGCACGAGCAAGTCGCCGGACTGGAAGTACAGGCCGGGTTCGACCGTGAGCACCATCCCTGGCTCGAGCTTCCCGTCCAGGTACCCCTCACTCCTGGCGGCCGCGCAGTCGTGGACGTCGAGACCGAGCATGTGGCCGGTACCGTGCAGGGTCCAGCGCCGGTAAACACCGCTGTCTTTCTCGAGTGCCTCCTCTGCGGACACCGGGAGGATGCCCATCTCTTCGAGACCGTGCGCCAGCACCGTCATCGCGGCGACATGGAAGTCGCGGTAGGGAACGCCTGGCTTGACCGCGGCCATGCCCGCCTCCTGGGCGGCGTACACGAGGCCGTAGAGGTGGCGTTGATCGGCACTGAACGTTCCAGAGATCGGCAGCGTGCGAGTCACGTCGGCGGTGTAGAGCGAGCGGTTCTCCACGCCCATGTCGAGCAGGATCAGCTCGCCGGGGCGTACGTCGCCGTCGTTCTCGATCCAGTGCAACGTCGTGGCGTGGGGGCCGCCGGCGACGATGCACTCGTATCCGACGTCGTTACCGGCGGCGCGCGCCCGGCGCCAGAACGTGCCTTCGATCCAACGTTCGCCGTAGGTGCGGACGTTTGCCCAGTCCCGCACGGAGTCCTCGAAACCCAGGATGGTCGCGTCAACGGCGTCCTGAAGCTGGGAGATCTCCCAGGCGTCCTTGGTGAGCCGCATCTCCGACAAGAAGACCGCGAGCTCACTGTCTGCGTCGGGCTGCGGGTGCACGTCGATAAGGGCGTCGACGTCGCGGTCGACGCCACGGTGCACGCGGGTCGGCCCACCACCACGCAGCGCTTCAGGCAGCTCGTAGAGGTGACGGCAGGTCAGACCGTAGACCTCCGTCGCCTCGGTCAGTGACAGTCGACGTCCGGCCCACGCCTCGCCGTACCGGCCGTCGCGCCAGAACGCGTCGTCGCTCTTGGCGTGACGGGGCCGGAAGAACAACGTGGCCTCGCCGTCGTCGATGACCAGCACCGCGTCAGATGTCTGATTGCCGCTGAGGTAGACGTGTGAGGTATCGGCGCGAAAGCGGTAGTCGGTGTCGTTGGCCCGCGGCTTCAGGGGACCCGCCGGGATGACCAGCCGGTCGCCCTGGAACCGCTGTGCCAGCTTGGTGCGCCGGGCGAGCGCCCAGGGAGCGATGTCGAGGGGCTCGACCGGGTCGTCACCGTCGGCCCAACCCTCACGCATGAAGCTCACCAGGGCGTCGCTGGCGGGTACTGGATAGCTGGCGGGCTGGAAACGGTCAGACACGGCTGCTCCTTTGCAGGTCGACCGGTCCATTATCCACCTCCGCCGATGACGCCGAGACGGCACGATGCAGTCGGAGCGCGATGGCGACTGCGACACCGTTGATGCCGACGTGCAGCAACACGAACACATGGGGCAGATCCAGCGCCAGCAGCAGACCGGCGACCAGCGGCCCTGCGGCACTGATGCCAGTGCGCAGCGCGGCCAGCGCGCCCAGCGTCGTGCCGACCATCCCGGGCGGTGCGACCGCAGCGGTCAAGGGTCCGAGGATGGGTGCATACATGGTCTCTCCCACGGCGAAGACCGCGAAGGTGGACACGAAAAGCACGCCGGCGAGTTCGGGTGGGAGGAACAGTGCCCCCTCGAGCATCATCCAGCTGACCACCCAGAGCGTGCCCACGGCCGCCAGCAGGGACGCGCCACTGCTCCTGCCGGTGACGCGGACGACCAGCCACTGGACCCCAACGATGACCACACAGTTCACTGCAGCGGCAGTGCCCACGGTGCTGGCCGAGACCTTGAGCGACTCGAGCGCGAACGCCGGTAGCCCGGTCTCGAACTGGGCGTAGAAGCCTGCGGCCAGTGCCATCGAGACGAGGGCGAGCAGCCGCACGTTGCGGTGCCGAGCGAGGAGCCGGTACGTCGCCATACCACCGAGCTCGCGGGCCGGCGGGTCGTTGATCGCCGCTGGGTGCGGGTACGCCCAGCGACGCGACGCCATGAACAGCAGACCGGCAGCCGCCGCGAATCCCAGGAACGACCCGCCGAAGGCCGGCCACATCCCGGTCGCAGAGCCGAGGTCGATCAGCTGCCCGCCGGCAAATGCGCCGACTGCCATCCCGAGCGCGAGGCTCGTGAACTGGTAGGCGAACACGGCGCGGCGCTGGTCGGGAGAGACGCACTCGAGCACAAGCACCTGAGCGGCCGGTGCGGATGCGGTGATGGCGGCGCCGAAGAGCGCGATCGAGACCAGGAAGAGGGCAGCGTTCGGCGCCGCACCCATCGCGAGGCTCGCTGCCGAAGCCAGCAGGTGGAAGCCGACAGCGACATGTCCGGCGACGTAGCGGTCGGCCATTCGCCCCGCCAACGGCGCGGCGACAACAGCTCCCACACAGAACACCGTGCCGGTGAGTACGCCGATCACCGCCCCCCAACCACGAGTGTTCACCGTGTAGGCGTACTGGAACGGCAAGATCAGCCCCCACCCCAGACTCCCTGCGAAGGAGGCTGCCGTGATCAGTCGTGCCCGGGCCAGCATGGGTCGGTCCCCTTTCATTCAATAAGGAAGAGTTCGAAATCAAAGTGTAACCTCGATGTCGAATACTTCGAAATCGAACTATGTGACGTGGCACACTGAAACCATGGCCAAATGGGCAGCGAAGCCTTCGGCGACCGAGGCATACCGCAAGGACGTCGAGGTTTTCGTCGCCGCTGGAGGAGATGAGGCCGTCCAGCGGGTGATGACGGCCGTGCACGGTCTCGCGCGGCGCCTCAACCAGTGGTACGACGCCCAGCTGGCGGATCTCGACTTGTCGGCAGGGGAGTGGGCTGTGATGAGCGCGCTCGCGCGTGACCTCGAGGCCAAAGGGCTCACTCCGAGCGCACTGGCGGAGATCGCCAACGTGGCTCCGTCGTCCATGACCCACCGGCTGGATCGGATGGCTGAGCGGGGGCTGGTGGAGCGGTTCACCGATCCAGACAACCGGGTGCGGGTGCGGGTGCTGCTGACGGACCGGGGATGGGACCTGTTCAAGCTGGCGATCCGGGAGTCCGACATGCTCGAGTCCGACGTGCTTCGCGCGCTCAAACCTGCGGAGCGCACGAAGCTTGCTGAGCTTCTCGAGCAGGCCATCGGCGGTGTGGACCGGATCGACAGCTGACCTCTGCCCCGCCACCACTCAGCGATGCATTGGCCGCATTTGGTGCGAGGTGTAGGTTTCCCGCGACATGGGCGGCGAGCTTGGAGCGGTGGCGTTGCTCGCCACGGTGCTGGGCGTCGCCGTGGTCCGGCCGCACGGATTACCCGAGGCCATCGTCGCGGTTCCCGCTGCCGGGATAGTTCTGGTGACGGGACTCGTGAGCACCACAGCAGCCGCCGAGGAGATCGAACGGCTCTGGCCGGTGCTGGTCTTCCTGGTGGCCGTCTTCGTACTGGCCCAGATGTGCGCGGCGGAGGGCGTCTTCACGGCAGCCGGTAACTGGCTGGCTCAGTCGAGCGACGGAAACGCCAGAAGACTGCTGGTGCGAGTCTTCGTGATATGTGTCGTCGTCACCAGCGTGCTGAGCCTCGATGCCACCGCGGTTCTGCTCACTCCGGTCGTCGCGGTCACCGCCGCACGGATGCAGGTGTCCGCCGCCCCCCACATCTATGCCACCGGTCACTTGTCGAACTCGGCCTCGTTGCTGCTCCCGATGGGCAATCTCACCAACCTCCTGGCGCTGGCAGCAAGTGGGCTCACGCTGGTGCACTTTGCTGGGCTCATGCTGGTTCCATGGGCTGTCGTCATCGTGATCGAGTACGCCGTGCTGACGACCGCGTTCCGGCGCGAGCTCAGCGGTTTGGTGCATTCGATGCCGGAGGAACCGCTCGAGACGCCGGTCTTTGCCCTTGTCGTGATGGCAGTGACCTTGCTCGGCTTCGTCGCCACGTCGTTTCTGGGCGTCGAGCCCTACTGGGCGGTGATCGCCGGAGCCGTCGCCTTGACCGCGCACGCACTTCGCCGGGGGAGCGTCCGGCCACTGGGCGTGCTCACCGCGATGGACCTCCCCTTCATCGCCTTCGTCATCGGCCTCGCGCTCGTGGTGCAAGCGGTGGTGTCCGAAGGTCTCGGGCAGTGGATCGATGGCCGGCTCCCATCCGGTGACGGTCTCGCCTCGCTGCTACTTCTGGCGCTGACCGCCGCCGTCCTTGCGAACGTGGTGAACAACTTGCCGGCACTGCTGATCTTGCTGCCTTTCGTCGAAGGGACTGGCGCGTTGGCCGTGCTGGCCGTCCTCATCGGTGTGAACGTGGGTCCGAACCTCACTTACACAGGCTCCCTGGCGACGCTGCTCTGGCGTCGGGTGGCGCAAGACAGCGGTGTCCAACCGACCCTGGCCCGCTTTACCGCGCTGGGCTTGGCGACAGTGCCAGCCGGAATCGTCATGGGCGTGCTGGCCCTGTGGGCCTCCGCGCAGGTGTTGCCGTTCGCATGACGTTCGCGCGTCACGACGAAGGTCAAGCTCAGCGCCGAGGCTGGGGCGACTACAGGCAACGAGCGGGCGCGACCGCGGCTTGACGGCTCAGCTGGACTGGCGAGTGGTCCGGTGACGCTGCATGTCGGTGACGTTCGAGCTGTCCACGCCCGAGCGTTGTGCTTCGACGTTGTTGTTCCAGAAGACCTCGAAGTCGCTCTCGGTCAACGGTCGTGCAGTCAGATAGCCCTGCATCAGCGGACAGTTGAGTTGCACCAGCATGCGGCGCTGGGCATCGGTCTCCACACCTTCCGCCACGGTGGTCATCCCCAGAGCCGAAGAGAGTCGGACGACGGCGCCGGCGATCTCTGCGTCGACCGGGTCGGTGACGAGGCCTTCGATGAAGGTCCGATCGAGCTTGACCACATCGATGGGGAATCGCTTGAGATAGGACAGCGAGGAGTACCCGGTGCCGAAGTCGTCGATGGCCACCCGGACGCCGAGACTGTGCAGGGACTCCAGGGTTGCCAGCGTCGCAACGGTTTCAGTCATCAGGACTGTTTCGGTGATCTCGAGGCAGAGCTGCTGCGCTGGCAGCCCGGTCGTCTTGAGGATGCGGGCGACGGTCTCGGTGAGGCGGTGCTGCGAGAACTGGAGCGCGGACAGGTTCACCGACACCGACAAGGCTTTGCGGTCAGGGTGCTGAACGTTCCAGCGCTGCGCGGTGCGGCACGACTGCTCCAGCACCCAGCGACCCATCGGGATGATCAGCCCCGTCTCCTCGGCCATCGGCACGAACTGATCGGGCCACAAGACACCGCGGTCGGGGGACCGCCACCGGATGAGCGCCTCGGCACCGACCATCTCACCGCCGTTGGCTTCGACGATCGGCTGGTAGTGCAGCTCGAGCTGGTCCTCGTCCAGCCCCGTCCGAAGGCTGACTTCGAGGTCGAGGCGCGCGCGGGTCTCGTGCACCGAGGCGTCGGTCGACACGCAGTAGCAGTTCCGACCGGCAGCCTTGGCGGCGTAGGCCGCAGCATCGATCATCGCCAGGATGTCGTCACGCTCCTG